>DFCG01000078.1:0-26642 GCA_002367455.1 Acinetobacter sp. UBA3060
TGGGCACTCATTAATTCTAACTGGATTTCAAGATTTGGATATTTATGATGCACATGTCGAAGTACATCATAAATCATGTGTTGCATATAACTTTCACTAGAAACAATGTTCACTTTGCCGAGTTGAGAAGATTGCAGCTGAAATAAACTGTCAAATAATTCATTTTCACGATTTTTATTTTCCTTGAAATACTCAAGTACCAGATAGGCAGCTTCAGTCGGAATAATATGCCGTCCCTTACGTTTAAATAAGTTTATTTTTAGTTCAGATTCAAAGAGTTGAATCTGTCGGCTCATGGCAGACTGTTCGATATTCAGGATGTCTGCTGCTTTACGCATCGAGCCAAACATCATCACCGTATAGAAATAGCGTAAACGCTTTTCATTGATTCCGTTCAGTGGCGCAAGGAATTGCAAGTTTCTGTCCATAAAAACTCTGATGCTTTTAAAGCATCAGTATGCCTAAAAAATTACATTGTTATCAAGTCAGGAGCATGCTTACATGGGTTTTGAACAATAAGAAGATCTAGATAAAAAGGAGTTTTAGATGGATTTAATCACCTCCCGTCAACAACGGTTAGACCAGATTTACAAGAAAGTAAGCTGGCGCCTGCTGCCATTTTTATTGCTGTGTTATTTCTTTGCTTATCTGGACCGGATCAATATCGGATTTGCCAAGTTGCAAATGCAGCAGGAGCTGGGCTTTAACGATGCAATTTATGGCATGGCAGCCGGCATATTCTTTTTAGGTTATGTCCTGTTTGAAGTGCCAACCAACCTGTATTTTGAAAAAGTCGGCGCCAGAAAAACCATTACCCGCATCATGATTTTGTGGGGCCTGACCTCCATGTCGATGCTATTTGTCACCACCCCGCAGATGTTCTATGTCTTGCGCTTTTTACTAGGCGTATTCGAAGCCGGTTTTGCCCCGGGCATGATTTTCTATCTGACCTATTGGTATTCCGGTGCACGCATGGCACGTGTCATGGCGATTGTCATGCTGGCCGGGCCGCTTGCTGGCATGTTAGGCGCACCGTTATCGACACAAATTATGAGTACTTTCCATCAGATTTATAATCTTTCTGGCTGGCAATGGTTATTTTTATTAGAAGCTGTGCCGACCGTGCTGTTGGGCTGCGTAGCGTACTTTTATTTAACTGATCATCCCTCACAAGCAAAATGGCTGTCCCAAGAGGACAAAGCCTTATTGGTGAAAGAAATTTCCCAACATCAGTCTGCCACTGGTCATAGTAATTTTAAAGCGGTATTAAAGGATCCTTGGATTTATTTCATGGCCTTGGCCTACTTCACCATTATCTGTGGGATCTATGCGATTGGCTTCTGGCTACCATCTTTACTGAAGTCGGGCGGTATCCAAAATTTGCAGATGATTGGTTGGCTGGTGGCGATTCCATATTTATGCGGTGCAATTTTCATGATCATTTTTGCCCGCAGCTCGGACAAATGGCAGGAACGGAAATGGCATTGTGTAGTGCCGACGGTATTGGCCGGAGTCAGCTTGATGTTGTCGGTGATGAGTGCGAATTTCCTGCTGTCCTTTATTGCGATCTGTACCGCAACGGCCTTTATGTTTAGTGCCTATACCATTTTCTGGTCAATTCCATCGAAATACTTAAGCGGTAGTGCGGCAGCAGGAGGAATTGCCCTGATTAACAGTATCGGATTACTCGGTGGTTTTGTCAGTCCAAATATTATGGGCATGGCGCAGTCAATGACCGGTTCCATGCTGGCAGGCTGGTTCACGATTGCTGTGATCATGATGCTCGGTGGCGCTTTCCTGATTTATGCCTTCAGACTGAAAAAGCAAGCTGTGCCTCAGCAAACAACACACGTCGCCTTAATCGTCGATAAATAATCAATCATGCAGCATAGGAAGGATTCAAGATATGAAGAAAATCATCATTGCGGGCTTTCAACATGAAACCAATACCTTTGCCCCGACCAAAGCGAAGTATGCTGATTTTGTCCAGGGTGGGGGATTTCCGCCGCTCAGCCGCGGCGCAGATGTCCTGAAATTTCGGGAACAGAACATTCCGATTGGCGGTTTTATCCAGCAAGCAGAACAATTCGGTTATCAACTTTTACCGGTAATCTGGGCAGGCACTTCACCTTCAGCACATGTAGAGCAGGACACTTACAAGCGGATCTGTGATGAAATTATTGCAAGCATCCAGCAACATCCGGCAGATGCAGTGTATCTGGATCTGCATGGTGCCATGGTCAGTGAACAGGTGGATGATGGCGAAGGCGAATTATTAAGACAAGTCCGCGAGGCCGTTGGTCCGGCCATTCCGGTGATTGCCAGTCTGGACTTTCATGCCAATGTCACGCAAGCGATGTTTACTCATAGTGATGCATTGATTTGCTATCGGACCTATCCGCATGTAGATATGGCCCAAACCGGACAACGCTGTGCCCAACTGCTAGATCAAATATTCCGGGGTAAAAAACTGTATAAGAAAATGTATAAGCTGCCGTTTTTGATTGCGCTGAATGCACAATGTACCGAGCTGGAACCTACCCAATCGTGTATGAATTTACTTGAACAGCTAGAGCAAAATAATTCTGTCCAGATGAATTTCACGCCGGGTTTTCCGGCGGCAGATTTTGAGGAATGTGGTGGTTGTATCTGGGGTTATAGTGAAAACGCTGAGCAGTTAGATCAGGCCATGCAACGCTATATCGCCCATGTGCTGCAACAAGAAACGCATTGGAATATGGATTTTTTATCACCAGATCATGCCGTGCTGCAGGCACTTCAACTTTATCAACAGCATCATTCGACCAGACCCGTGGTGATTGCAGATACTCAGGATAATCCGGGAGCCGGTGGTGATTCGAATACGACCGGGATGCTATCGGCGCTACATCGACATCAGGTTAAAAATGCATTGATTGGTCTTATTGTTGATCCCGTGGTGGTGCAGCAAGCCTACCAGCTTGAGCTTGGTCAGCATTTTTATGCACAACTGGGTGGAACATCAGGTATTACCGGAGATGTCCCATTTAGCGCTAAATTCAAAATCAAAGCCTATAGCGATGGGAAATTCAGCTATGGCGGGCCTATGATGCATGGCGTTGAAGCGGATATCGGCCCGAGTGTATTACTGGAAATAGACGGTATTGAAATTGCAGTCAGTTCCTACAAAGCCCAGTTGCTCGATCGTAATATGTTTAGAATTTTTGGTATTGTGCCTGAAGATAAAACGATTGTCGTAGTGAAAAGCTCGGTACATTTTCGTGCAGATTTTCAGGACATGGCTGCTGCCATTTTGGTCGCGAAAGCGCCTGGTGCCATGAAAGCAGACCCGAATGATCTGCCTTGGCAAAAGATTGATCCTGATAGACGACTCGTGCCGATGGGCAAAAGTCTGGCGCAACGTGATCAGCCATTGCGTCGTACGGTCTAACATTTAACTAATATCCAATTAACACCCAAGCGATTGAACAGGCGAGCTCTATCATGATCTAGCCTGTTTTTTAATGAAAGCTCCCATTCCTTGAACTCAAGAGAAATTTAATACAATTTTCTGTTACCTGATCCCGTGTCTGGATCTGTTATTGATTAAATTCACTGACACCGACTTAAGCTAGCTCATAAAAGTGGACAGGAACTCAACATTCTTTTCAAACTCAATAAAATACCTATAATTCCAATTAGAAACTTGTTGTAAATTAAACCTTAGGGGAAAAAATAAATACAGTTTTGACTTTCTTATTTTAAATTAGACGAATCAACCGGAGATTCTCATTGCGCGCTGCCCGCTATAAAATTTTGCTCATTATCGTATTGCTACTGGCAGTAGGGTTTGCTCTATTTCGCTGGTGGCAGGGGCCAGTGGTGCCCAGTTATACGCTGAGTGCCATGCCGCTAGTACAAAATGTTGTTGCGACCGGACGTGTTGCGACAGTATCACGTGCCCAGGTAGGCAGTGAAATTAGTGCTGTGGTTCTGCAACGTCTGGTGCAGGAAGGCGATCAGGTTAAACCGGGTGATCTGCTAGTGGTATTGAAGTCGGATGAATTGCTGGCCCAAGTCAGACAGGCTGAGCTGGCATTGACTGAATTGGCAAGCAGCCGACGGCCACAGGCTGCAGCAGAACTGGCCAGTGCCAAAGCCCAGTTGGAGCAGGCCAGCCGAGAAGCAGCACGTAGACGTAATGCAGAAGCCGGCATCCTGTCGAGGGAAGAAGTCGAACAGGCTGTGGAAGCGGAACGAGTCGCGCGCAATAATTATGAGACAGCCCGGGTAAAAGCAACAGCATTGGCTGCGGGTCAAGTCGAAGAAGCATTGCTTCGGGAACAGCTGGCGGTGGCACAGGCTCAACTGGCCAAAACTAAGATTCGGGCTGCAGTCGCCGGTACAGTGCTGACACGCGATGTCGAACCGGGTGATCTGGTTCAGCCAGGACAGACTTTATTTACCATTGCATTAACGGGGAACACAGAAATCCGGGTACCGCTGGATGAGCGGAATTTACCGCAACTGGCCTTACAGCAAAATGCTACCGTGATTAGCGATGCCTATCCGGATCAGTCTTTCCCGGCCCGGATTAACTTTATTGCACCAAGTATCGACCCACAGCGAGGTACGGTAGAAGTCAGACTTACTGTCAATCCCGTGCCAGATTTTTTGCGTCAGGACATGACGGTATCGGTGAATATCGAGACGGCCAAACGAACACGGGCACTGGCTATTCCGAATGATGCTTTAAGCAGTATCAAAGGAGATAAAGCTGTGGTCTTCATGGTACGTGATGGAAAAGTACAGCGTCAGCAGATTACTTTGGGCTTGCGTGGCCTGGCCATGTCAGAAGTGAAAACCGGGCTGAGCGAGGGTGATCAGGTGCTGGCAGATGCCGAATCTTCATTGGAGGATGGCACCAGAGTTCGCTTAAAACCACAACAGAGTTCATTACAGAATTCTGCTGATATGGCCAATAGTAAAAATGAATTACCGGTGAACTTCGATTGAAAAATTTATTCGGGCGGCTCTGGATCGAATGGAAAATCGCGGTCAGTTTTTTGCGTGAGGGTTGCGCGCAGTCCATCATGATCACCATCGGGGTCGCCGTGGGCGTGGCAGTAATCGTCTTTATCACCGCTTTGATTCAGGGGCTACAAGCCAATATTGTCGAACGAACCTTAGGCACACAGGCGCATATTCGCCTGTTGTCACCGGATGAAGTCAACCGGATTGTGTCACTTCCCGCCGGAACCGTGCAATTATTGCAGGAAGACAAACGAGCACAGCGCCTGCGTTCGATCAACAATTGGCAACAGATTACTGAAACATTAGACCAATTACCTGTACTGACCGCTGTCTCGCCGGTGGTGTCTGGTCCTGCCTTTGTACAACGCGGTGATGCGATTGAATCCGTGGCCTTGGTCGGGATGAATCTGGAGCGTTATCAGCAGATCATTCCATTAAAAGAATATTTAATCAGTGGTCAGTTGCGGGTCGGCGCGGATGATGTGCTGATTGGCAGTCAACTGGCCAAAGACCTCGGTGTTCAGGTCGGCAGCAAGTTGCGACTCGATACTGGTCAACAGAACAGTGCCTTGGTGAATATTGCCGGTATTTTTGAGCTGGGCGTGCGCGAACTGGATGCGCGTTATGTCTATCTGGATCTCAAGCAGGCGCAGTCCTTACTCGGTCTGCCGGGTGGCGTAACAGTGATTGACCTGACCATTGCCAATATTTTTGAGGCAGACCAGGTTGCAGCACAAGTCGGACGCCTGACCTCATTAAAAGCCGAAAGCTGGATTGAAACCAATGCCCAACTGATGAATGCCATTACTGCACAAAGCCTGTCGACCAATATGATTATTGTCTTTGTCGCAATTTCGGTGGCTTTCGGGATTGCCAGCGTCATGTCCGTNNGCAGCAGTGCCATCACGTCGGGCCGCGGCACTCGATCCGGTGGAGGCGATTCGTCATGTCTGAGCAATCTCAGGAAGTTCTGCGTCTGGAAGCGCTGCGCAAGTCCTATAATATTGGCCAGCCCAATGAAGTGGAGGTCTTGCATGGCATTGACCTGCGCATTGATTGCAACGACTTTGCGGCACTCATTGGCCCTTCCGGTTCTGGTAAAAGTACTTTATTGAATATTTTGGGACTGCTAGATAAACCAACGAGTGGCGAGCTGTATTTGTTGGGACAACCTACCAGTGCGATGGATGATACCGGCCGTACGGCACTGCGCGGCAACAGCATCGGGTTTGTATTTCAGTTTCACCATCTGATTCAGGCGTTTAGTGCACTGGATAATATTTTAATGCCTTTAATGATGGCACATGGCAAACCGAATCAGCAGGCAATGCAACGCGCACGTGATTTACTCGCTGCAGTGGGGCTGGAAAAATTTGCCGAGCGTAAGCCGAATGAACTTTCCGGAGGACAGCAACAGCGGGTAGCCATTGCCCGAGCCTTAATTACTGAGCCGGCATTATTATTGGCCGATGAACCGACAGGTAATCTGGATACCCAGACCGCGGCTGATATGTTTGAACTGTTTCGTAAAGTGCATCGTGAACGCGACTGCGCCGTACTTTTGGTCACGCATGATCCACGCTTGTCCGCCACTTGTGATCGCACCATTAATCTGGTCGATGGCCGGATTGAAAGTGATTCGAGCAATCCGCATCAAGATTAATCCAAACTGCAAGGAGCCAGCATGTCCAACTTACAGGATCCAAGAGTTTTATTTGCCTTAGAAAGAACTGCGTTGGCCTGGAATCGTAGTGGGCTGGCCTTGATTGCTTTTGGCTTTGTGATTGAAAAATCAAATTTACTGGCGCAACTGGTCGATCCGGAAAAATACCAGAATAAAATTATTTATAGTCACTGGCTGGGAATTGCAGTGATTCTATTCGGTATGTTGATCAGTATCGGTTCTATCCTGCAATATCGGGCTGGCCTCAGATCTTTGACTCCGGCAGAATTTATTTCTGACTATCAGACCCAGCATCCTGTCTTATTAAACTTATTTACCGTGTTAACTGGAATATTGTTAATTATTTCATTCTGGATCAGTTGAAAGATGGATGCTGAAAAATCAATGAACATATTCAGTCACCATTCTGGAGTTGATTAAATTTAAATATTACTCGGTAGGCCTGATGATTTCTGGTATGGCCAATCCTGAAAAGGTTCTGGATTTCCTGGATATTGTGGCGACTGGGATGTGATGCTGGGCGCGATAGTGATTGCCTTTATTCCATTTCAAAAAACCAGTCGAAATCCGACTGCGAAAACCGTATTTGATGAACCGTTCAAGTTATCGACCAATCAGAAAATTGATTCTAGGCTGGTAACGGGCAGTCTTTTATTTGGTATCGGCTGGGGAATTGCCGGTATCTGTCCGACACCCAGTCTGACCTTGATTGGCCTGGGTCATTATCAGGCTATTTATTTTATTCTTGCTATGCTGGCAGGGCTTTACTTACATCGTCAATGGGCAGGAGCATCATCATGAGTCAGAGCACTGTGGTTCAGGATTTTTTTCATGAAGATACCAATACATTATCAGTTACCGGACGCCACCCGGGTATTTTTATGTCATGACTATTTGCCAGAATATCGCGAGCACTTTGTCTGTGAAACCGATATTCAGACCCAGAAGCAGCACAATATTCATATTCACACTAGCACGGGCAAAGCTATTTTGTTGAAATGCGCCAGCAGCGGGATGCCAAACTGAGCATGCCTAAACCGATTTTACCGGCGATTCAGATTAATATGCGTGTCGGTCAATTTCCTGAAGCGGAAGAAAATGGGATTTCTTATTTAAAACTGCCCTTAAATTATTTCCATGCCTGAGATTGAAGTAAACGAGTCATTCAAAAAGGATGTATGCGATTGCCTACATCCTTAAATTTTGATGGTTTAATTTTAATGATCCTGACTTTTAGCTTGATCTAATCATTGAGTGCCGATAAATCCCTCTAATATAAACGTCAGGATGAAGCCGAACTTTAATGGCACTACCGCAAGTTTCCATTTCATCCTGTGAATAAGCCTGATTTCAAAGATTCGATCCGATTTTATTGTTCCAGATTGCTTCTCAGCATCCAGGCAGTTTTTTCGTGTACTTCCAGTCTTTGCGTGAGAATGTCAGCAGTCGGCTGATCATTGGCTTCTTCAATGATCGAGAAAATACTTCTGGCGGTACGTGCCACAGTTTCATGCGCATCTACCAGTAAACGTATCATTTCTTCAGCTTTAGGCACACCTTCCACTTCTTTAATGGAGGTAAGTTTTACAAACTGTTTATAAGTGCCGGGTGCTGCAAAACCCAAAGCCCGAATACGTTCAGCAATGATGTCCAGCGCATTCCACTGCTCAGTGTATTGAGTCATAAACATGTTGTGCAGGCTGTTGAACTGGGGGCCGGTGACATTCCAGTGAAAATTATGGGTCATCAAATACAGGGTATAGCTGTCTGCTAAAAGTCTGGATAAACCGTCGACAATTTTGGCGCGATCATCATGCGAAATCCCGATATCAATTTTCATTGCTTTAGATTCTTTTTTAGAAGAGGCCATGCTCTTACTCCTTCAAACTTAACGCGATATGGTGTATTAAAATAAAGTCGGATGTAGTCGAAGCCCGAGCCAAGAGATGAAATGATCTCTATGACTTTGTATTTGATCTAACAGGCTAAGAGATTTAAGTGGTTATAAGTTATAGATATTAGATCAATATAAAGGCAGGAAGTTTAGTCATTATGTATAAGCAGGGCGCGGGATTGTAACTATTTAAATCTGTCAAGTTCTGACCATCTTCAGCGGTAGCACGTTAATTTTTCATAGCAAATTGAACTTCTAAAAAAGTCCCAATCATTTCAGGACTGAAACATCGTTTTGGGTTATGACGTCTATTTATGAGCAAGATCACATATCACCACACTAAATCTTTATTTCGAAATATCTCTGCGAAATTTTAATATTTTATTTTAAATAAACAATTTAGATGAAAATCTGAATCATTAGTAAACCCGAAATTTATAAAAAATAACACAATGCTGCCTTAATTAAACAAGGCACTACAAACAATAATAAATCTCTTTCTCAAATGCAGTTATGTTAGGACACAGGCGAAACCAATAACAATATTCCCAGAAAAGCAAAAATGCTTCGAGTCAGCATATTCAGAAGAAATGTAAGGCTGATACAGGATCGGCTGTAGCAGATTGAATCGCGGGATGAGTTTGATTGGTCAAGCCATGCAACATATCAGCTCAAGCGACTTTGAGATAGACCAAAAATATCTGCACTAAACTCAAGCTCAGCAAGGAATACATCATGAAAATTAAGGCCAATAGCCCCGCGACTGGTAAAGACGGTTTAGACAAACAAAATACCAATAAAAAAAGTGAGCAGCTCGACGCATATCGCAGTGATGCGACCGAGCAGGCACTCACCACCAATCAAGGGGTTAAAATTTCCGATAACCAGAACAGTCTCAAGGCAGGCGTTCGCGGTGCGACCTTGATCGAAGATTTTATTCTTCGGGAAAAAATTACCCATTTTGACCATGAGCGAATTCCAGAACGTATTGTGCATGCCCGCGGTGTCGGCGCACATGGCTATTTTGAGGCTTATCCGGGGAATGAAAAACTGACCAAGGCAGGCTTCCTGACCAATACCAGTGTGCAAACGCCAGTATTTGTGCGTTTTTCTACCGTACAGGGCCCGCGTGGTTCAGCAGATACGGTACGTGATATTCGTGGTTTTGCGACCAAGTTTTATACTGAAGAAGGTAACTTTGATTTAGTGGCGAATGATGCCCCGGTATTCTTTATTCAGGATGGGATCAAGTTCCCGGATTTCGTGCATGCAGTCAAGCCTGAACCTCAGACCGAGATTCCTACCGGTGCATCTGCACATGATACTTTTTGGGATTTTGTTTCCTTAGTGCCTGAATCTGCACATGCGGTGATGTGGGCCATGTCGGATCGGGGTATTCCGCGTAATTTAAGAGCCATTCAAGGCTTTGGCGTACATACTTTCCGTTTTATCAATGCCGAGAATAAAGCGGTTTTTGTGAAATTCCACTGGACGCCAAAACAGGGTCTCGCCCAACTGGTCTGGGATGAAGCACAAAAACTGGCGGGTAAAGATCCGGATTTCCATCGTCGTGACTTATATGAAGCGATTGCCTCCGGTAACTATCCGGAATGGGAGTTGGGTGTACAGGTCGTTCCAGAAGAAGATGAGATGAAGTACGACTTCGACTTGCTGGACCCAACCAAAATTATTCCGGAAGAACTGGTGCCGGTGACGCCGATTGGCAGAATGGTGCTGAACCGTAATGTTGATTATTTCTTCGGTGAAACCGAGCAGGTGGCATTCTGTCCGGGACATATTGTGCCAGGACTAGATTTTACCAATGATCCATTATTACAAGCACGTCTGTTCTCCTATACCGATACTCAGCTTAGCCGTTTAGGTGGTCCAAACTTCCACCAGATCCCAATTAACAAGCCGGTTTGTCCATTCCACAATAACCAGCGTGACGGTTTACATCAGCGTATTGTACATACCGGTCAAGCCAGTTATGAGCCGAATTCGATTGACAATAACTGGCCGGCTGAAACTCCGCCCGCAGCACAAGGCGGTGGTTTTGAAAGTTATCAGGAACGTATTGATGGACACAAGATCCGTCAGCGTAGCGAATCTTTCAGTAATCACTTTAGTCAGCCCCGTCTTTTCTACCGCAGCCAGACGCCGCATGAACAGAAGCATATTGTCGATGCCTATGTCTTCGAGCTGAGCAAGGTGGAGCGCAAATATATTCGTGAGCGTGAAGTGCTTGAAGTGCTCTGCAATATCGATCTGGACTTAGCACAGCAGGTGGCTGACCAATTGGGCATTGAAATTCCGGCAGAGAAAAAAGCTGCGAAATTGCCAGAGGTGAAGGTTTCACCACGCTTATCTTTCGAGGCATTCAAACCTGAAGATATCAAAGCACGAAAAATTGCCCTACTGGTACACGATAAAGCCAATGAGGCGAGTATCAAAGCTGTTCAAGCCTGGGCAGAATCAGAAGGTGCTGTGGTCGATGTACTGACCCCAAAACCGGGTCCGGTACTGGGTCTGCAAGGTGGGGTGATTCCTTCCGATGGTATGCAAAAAGCCGAGCCATCCATCGCCTATGATGCTGTGGTGATTGCTGACGGTGATAATTACGATGTGGTGATGAAAGATGGTGTGGCGACTCATTATCTGCTGGAAGCCTACAAGCATTTAAAACCAATCGTGTTCCTGGGCGATAAAGGCAAGCTGATTGAACATTTACGCTTGGTTAGCGATGAAGGAACTCTGGCAAACGGACAGTTTGCAGCAGTACAAGATAGCTTCAAGACTTTGATCCTGAACCATCGTGTCTGGGCGCGTGAAGCGATTGCAGAAGCAATTCCTGCCTAAACGATCTAATTTATATTTTAGAGGATAGAGGCTCCGGCTTCTATCCTGATGGTTTTAAAATGGATGAAGAGATGGTGAGACCGGATGTCAAAAAGTTGTTGGCTCAAGCACAACAAACCAAATGGAGCAGAGAGCAGGATATCTATCTCATTGAGCATAATCATTTGCCTCTAACTGAACTGATGCAACAGCTCTGTTTCAATGAAGAAGAGATTAATACACGGCGTAAGATATTAGGGCTGACCACACGTTTAAAACAAATGCGCAAGCTTTCTCATTAACTGACTTTAAAAACACAACAACATTATCCGTATTTTATGAGGAACCGCATGCAGAACCTCGGTTCAATATTACAAAGATTTGAAAACTCTCCTCTGGAGCTACAAGAAAAAATTCAGCACACTTTAATGGAACTGGTGGCGATTTCCGATCAGGTGCCTTATCCCGCTTCCGGAGCCACCTTAAAACGCTGGCAGATGCTTAGTCAGGTTTCGGCAAGCAATCTGACCCTAGGCAAATTGTTTGAATCCCATCTGGACGCCTTGGCCATTTTGCATGAATTGAATATTCCGGTAGAACAAAAAGGCCTATGGGCAGTATGGGCGGCAGAAGGTGGACCCAAACCTTTAACATTGCAAGCAGGAAAGCTAAGCGGAATTAAGCCTTGGTGTTCTGCATCGGTCTGGGTGCAACACGGTCTGCTGACTCACCGTGATGAGCAGCAATATTCACAATTACTGATTCTAGATTTGTCGCAAGAAGGCATTCAGCATCATCAGGATGCCTGGCAGGCAGTGGGCATGCAGCATACCTTGACTGCCCGGCTGGAACTGGATCATGTTGAGGTGGAAAAAGTCGCAGCTCCAAATGCCTATCTGGATCGGCCCGGATTCTGGCATGGCGCCGCAGGTGTGGCCGCGTGCTGGTATGGCGCAACCGTGCGTTTGGCTGAATATTTAAGACAGGCAGTATTGTTAAAACCGCATGCCTATAAGGCCATGTATCTCGGTGAAATTAGTCGGGAGCTTTTAGCGACACAGTCCTTATTTTATCAAGTTGCTGCATTGATTGATCAGCAACCGCAACACACACATGAGTTAAAGATTCGTAGCCTACGTGCTCAGGTGGAAGCGACTGCCTTAAATGTACTAACTCATGTAGGTAAGGCACTTGGTGCTGGGCCGTATTGTGAGCATCCGCATTTCGCTCGGCTTGCAGCAGATCTTCCGGTATTTATTCGTCAAAGTCATGCTGCATTTGACTTGGAGCGGATTGGCGAGCTGACTGCACAGGAGGAACAATTATGGACGTTATAAGACATGAGATTGTAGGGGATCGTGTCATCCATGGTGAAGGCACAAGACTTGAAGAATGGCGTTCCTGTCAGATCCTGCAACAGATGCCGGAATTTGATATTCGTAAGGTTATTCCTCTAGATGCCAGAGTCTGCATCATTGCCCCTCATCCTGATGATGAAATTTTGGGCTGTGGAGGCCTGATTCAGCGTCTGGACAAACTTGGCTATCAGATCATACTTTTTGCCGTTACCAATGGGACAGCCAGTCATCCCGGCTCTAGTCTGTATACTCCCGAAGAGTTGAACCAGATTCGTCCTGCTGAAACGCGAGCAGCTTTAGAAGCGTTACCTTTAAAACAGAATATCTTGCGGATCGCTTTAGATATTCAAGATGGCAAGGTGGCCGAACAGCGGGATGTGTTGCAACAGCATCTGCAATCTTATCTGCAACCGAATGATGTGTTAATTAGCACATTTGTTCATGATGGACATCCAGATCATGAAATTACGGGGCAGGTCACACAGCAGCTGGCCACTGAACTTCATTTGCCCTGTATTCAGGTCTTGATTTGGGCATGGCATTGGGCAACACCTGGAGATACCAGAATTCCCTGGACCGTCGCTCATCAACTCAAATTAACTGAGGAAGAATTACAATATAAGTCTCGAGCTGCGCGGTGTTTTAAGAGCCAGATCGAGCTTGATCCGACGATAGATCAATCACCGATTCTGCCAGAGCAGGCATTACAACGTATTTTACAGCCCTGGGAGGTGTATCTGTATGAACAGTAAAGCAGCCTATGATCAGGAATACTTCGATGCCTTATATGCACTGAATCAGGGAGATCCCTGGCAATATGAACAGCGTTGGTATGAACAGCGCAAACGGCAGATTTGTCTGGCGATCTTGCCGCACTTGCAGTTTGACTCCGCGATTGAGATTGGTTGCAGTAATGGCATCTTTAGTCAGGAACTGGCGCGGCGGACAAATAGCTTAATGTGTCTGGATGCCAATAATACTGCGATCCATTTGGCGCAGCAGCGTTTACAAGCTTATCCGCATGTACAGGTGTTACAGCGGATCGTGCCAGATGATTTGCCCGAACAGAAATTTCAGCTCATTGTCGTCAGTGAGATTTTATATTATTTGAACCCGATTGCTCTGCAACAGGTGCTGACATGGCTGCATACTGCACTGGAACCGGGCGGATGTATCTTGAGTTGTCATTGGCGCGCGCCAATCTCGGGATTTAGCCTAAATGGTGAAGATGTCCATCAGTATCTCAAAGCGCATTTAAACTATTCCCATCGTTTAAGTTTGCAGGANNTGCGACTTCCGAAATGTCGGTAAGGCACGCCATTTGGGGATTCAGCAAATGATCGAGCAGGGCTGTGACTGGATTTGCTGTACCGATGCCGATTCATTCGTACAGTGTGACTGGTTTCAGATGATGTTACAGCATCAACCCACCGATGCGATTTGTGGTGTGGTCGAGCTGGATCAATGGGATCATTTAAGCCGGAAAACCCGTCAGGCTTATCTCCGACATTATCAGGACAGCATGGGACATCGGCATGTTCATGGCGCAAACCTGTGTTTTAAAGCTTCGGCTTATATACAGGTCAATGGATTTCAGCAACTGGACTGTCATGAAGATGTCGATTTCATCCGTCGTTTAGAAAAAGCTGACGCGCAGATTGTCTGGTCGAATCAGCTGAGAGTCACTACCAGCAGTCGTCTTAGCTCAAAAATTGCTGCAGGTTTTGCACATTTTCTACAAAAACTTGAGCTTAAGCAGGCCGCGAAAAAACCGATCAGCCTATGCAAATAAAAGCATAAAACTATAAATTTTATACAATCAGATACTTGTAAAAAATCTTAAAATTAGTGTCTAAAAACTATTCCATTTAAATTTATTCTGTTTATAATTCACGCAAATTCAGCCCCGCAAACTTATACATTCTAGCTATAAGTCTGTGGGGTTTTTCTATGGATGATCGGTAATGGATGCCTGAGCCTTCTTTTTTGGTAATACAATGTTCAATCAAACACTGCTTTCTCGAATTCAGTCTCCATCACCATATCTATGGCAGAAAATAGCGACTGCGTTGTGCTTCTTTAGCTTGGGCTTTAGTACTGCGGCTTGGGCACCCTTAATTCCATATGCACAGCAGCGCCTGTTATTAAATCATGCTGATTTTGGCCTGTTATTGCTCTGTGCCGGAATCGGTTCAATGCTGGCGATGCCGCTGGCCGGCCGACTGGCCAATGCCTTGGGTTGCCGTACTGTTTTAGCTGTAATTCTCAGTGCATTTTTGTTCATTCTGCCTGCTCTGGCTTATAGTCCGAATCATTTAATGATGGCCATCAGCCTGTTTTTCTTTGGTGCCAGTGCCGGTGCTTTGGGTGTGACTGTCAATATCCAGGCTGCACAGATTGAGAAAAAACTCGGTAAAAGTTTAATGTCGGGTTTTCATGGAGTGTGTAGTTTAGGTGGTCTGGCAGGCGTACTGGGCATGACCATGTTAATGGGACTTGGCTTGGCGCCTTTAACCGGTGCGGTGATTGTCAGTATAATTTTGCTGCTTATTGCCTTATTTGCTGTTCCTTTTAGCTTGGGTGCTGAGCCAAAAACAGCAGTAGAAGAAACATCATCAGAACAGCCGGTGAAAAAAGCAGCGCCGACCTGGGCAATTTTAGGCATTGGTCTGATCTGTTTTGTGGCTTTCCTTTCGGAAGGTGCCGCCATGGACTGGAGTGGTATTTACCTTGCTACTGAGTTCAGTCTGCCTGCTGCGCAAACCGGTCTGGCTTATAGTTTCTTTGCGGGTTTGATGGTGTTGGGACGTTTTAGCGGTCACTTGATTATTCAGCAATTTGGTGAAAAAAATACGATTCTGTTAAGTGCACTCTTGGCTGCAACCGGTTTATTAACCGTGGTTTTTGCCCCAGTCTGGCAAGTGGTGTTGGTCGGCTATGCGATTTTAGGTTTAGGTAGTGCCAACATTGTACCGCTGATGTTTTCCCGTGCAGGACGTCAGAAAACTTTGGCTTCACATGTGGCATTGTCTTATGTATCGGTATTTGCTTATACAGGTTCGTTGATTGGGCCAGCATTGGTCGGCTTTGGTAGTGAAATCATCGGATTGAGTCTGGTATTTAGCGTGATTGCGATTGGTCTATTGAGTATTGTGATTTTGAATCATTTCACTGCAGACCCAAGCGAAGTACAACAAAGCGAAGAGATTGTGGCTCCTCTTCAAAATGAAACACCAGCTTAATGCTGGTGTTTTTTTTTACTTAAAAATTTAGGCATGCATACTGAACTGGTTTGAAACTCCTGCAGCCACCGGACGATAGATCCGCAAGCTTTGTGAGTTTTTCAGGTCAGTAATAAACTGATCACGCCAGCGAATAATATCGAAATTTTTCAAGCCTTGGCTTAAATAACGATAGCGCTCTAAACGTTCTGATTTAGACATGCGCAGCGCCTTCTTCAAAGCTTTAGCCATACTGTCATGCTCATAAGGATCGACCAGTAAGGCTTCTTTCATTTGTTCAGCAGCACCGGCATATTTAGATAGAATCAAGACACCCGGATCTAAAGGATCCTGTGCAGCAATATATTCCTTGGCGACCAGATTCATACCATCCCGGATCGAATTTACCCAGCAAATATCTGCCTTACGATACAGTTGCATCAATGCCTCATGGCCCAAAGTATCATAGCTGCAATCGAAAGGTAACCAGTCCGCTGTGCCATGCTGGCTATTGAGTTTATGCACGGCAGATTTAAATTGCGTATACAGGTTCTTATAGGTTTTTACATCCAGTCGGCATGGGCAGGCAATTTGTAATTGCTGGAATTGATTTTTAAACTCCGGTTGATCTTCCAGCAAGCTCTGCAACGATCCGATTTTCTCCAATAAGCCTTTACTATAATCAATCCGGTCAACTGAAATGATGGTTTTATAAGGCTGCACTGTATCCAGATCAAAGGGAAGCTTTTCCAGATGGGTATCTGAGGCCTGATTCTGTAGCTGCACAGGATGCACACCAATCGGATAGCATTTCACATGAATCTTTCGAGATTGATAATTCAGGATTTCATTGTGACGATGCTGCACTTTTAAGGTCTGTTCAAGGAAATTTAGACAGTTTTCCTGATCGCGAGAGGTCTGCAAACCAAGTACATCATAGTTGGCCAAATGATGTGCCAGATCGCGATGGGCGGCTAAAGTCTGCCAGAGCCTTAGTTCAGGAAAGGGAATATGCAGGAAAAATCCAATACGGTTACGCATGCCCAGTTTACGGCAATAATGCGCCACGCTTAAAAAATGATAATCATGGATCCAGATAATGTCATGTGGAGATGCCACCTGTTTCAGGTGCTTGGCAAAACGCAAATTGACATCCTGATAGATTTTAAAATCCTGCGGCTGATAATCTACAAGTTGATGCTGGTCGTGCATTAGCGGCCACAATGCATTGTTGGCAAAACCACAATAAAAACCTTGATATTGGGATTCAGTCAATGGACTCGTGTGATATTCAACATTTTGATGCTTCAGGATTTGAAACTTCTGCTCTTTTGTCTGGTCAACTCGGGATCCATTCCAGCCAACCCAGATACCGCCTATATCCTGCAAAGCATCCTGCAATGCCACCGCTAATCCACCTGCCTGTGTATTGTCTGACTTAGGTAGATTTACACGATTTGATAACACTATGAGTTTCGACATGTAATTTCTCCAATAATAATTGTTGTTGTGCTTTCAGTATTTCTAGAAATTCCGCTAGAAAAGCCTGTACTTGAGTCACGTTTTCGAGGCGATGTTGTGCCACGGTGTTGCCTGTACCGACTTTGATAGAGCAGCCTTTGAATGTGTTGATGACTTGAAAACCGGCTTCGTCGGTCAGGTCATCGCCGATAAAAATGGGGTAATGATCATTTAAGTGATATTGCTGAATGATTTGTTGGATAGCTGAACCTTTATTTGCACCTTTGGGCACCAGTTCAAATACAAACTTTCCAGCCTTAAGTTCAAAATCCTGAAAATGAGCGAGACAATCTAAGGCAAATGCATGCACTTGATGCTCTAAATGGGGGTGTTCACGAAAATGCAGGGCGACTGAATAGTCTTTAATTTCTATTCGAGTCTGAGGAATATTATTACTATGTTCTGTAATATAATTTTTTAATAATTCAAACTGTTCAGGATTTAAATCAATTAACTTGCTTAAACGCGATTGATAGCTTAATTCCAGACCGTGAGAACCGGCAATATTCCAGTCAAATGGATAAATAAGTTTTTGGGCTTGTGCAATTGAGCGACCGGTCACTAATATTAGCTGAATATATTGTTGTAACTCTTTTAAGGTATTTAAGGTTCCGCTCTTAATTATACTTTTTGCTGGATCTGGGTGGAATTCAGAAATGGTTCCATCAATATCAAGAAATAAAACAATTTTATGAGAATAAATAATAGGTTTAAGTTGGTTTAAAATCACTTGAGGTAATATATAAGAAGATGTAGCAAGTGAATCTTCTAGGTCTTGATCTTCTTTTAGAGTTGACATAAATACTACCTAAGCCTCTGAAATTAAATTGATTTGAAATTTAAAACTACCTGAGTGGTCATTGATCTGATTAAATTTATAACATATTTCATTTAACAGACTGGCTTTAAGTGCAGAAACGAAACACTTTTAACAAGTACAGTTACTTTGTAAGATTTAGAAATATTTTGGTAGAAATCCAGTATTGTTAATAAATTTTAAAAATAAATTATAAAGATTTTATATTTTAAGTTTTTCCTGGATTGAGTATTTTTCGGGATTTTACATAATAAGATTTATTATTTAATCTTTATTTTTGAATATGTATTTTTTAATTAATTTTTTAGAATATAGTATTTATTATTAATTTATTTTTTTATTTTTAAATATATGAGGGAGATGTAATTTTGAGATCTTTTTAAATAGAATAATCTAAATAAATTTATAAATCAGGTATATATAATTAAAATATTTAACTTAAGTTTATGAAAATTAATAATTTTTAAGATTGGCTAAGCTGTCTTAAAAGAAAAAATACTAATATTGGCTAGAGGGAAATTTCGTATTATCAAATTTTCTTGGGACCAATTGCAGAGCTACACAATTTAAACAGCCTCTTAATTTAGCATCTCAGATTATTTTTTAATTCTTATTGATAAATTTTATCAGAGGATAAAAAATTGAAGAAAGATGAACGCCAGTTCTATGACTAAACTCTGAAAATAACTTGAATATTCTTTTTTTTTGAATCGAAGCGTAGGTATTAGATGAAGTTGAGCTAAACAGAGAGAAAAGATGTAAGGGTGGTATTGCAATGACAGAGTAGATACAAAAGACCGAAAACAGATCATTAGTGATCTTACATAGGTTACAAAACTAAATAATGTTTCAATTAAACAGAATTTTTTGCTCAAATGGATATGAGCCAATTTAAAATCAGTAAATGATGACAGAAGAGGAAAGAAATAATTTTTTGAAAAAATAATAAAAGAGCAATCAAAGTGGAGAGAAGCTAAGGGTCGTATCGTATAAGTTAAGAAACCAAACTCAGATACAACCCGTCTACTTGTAGGAGGGAAAAATACTCAGATTTCTCGCCACACTTCATTTTTGTCTTTTAAAGGAATGGTAAAGTTAAAGTCATCATCATTACTGACCAGAAGACTGGTTGGGGTCTGCATGACCACTTTCAAAACAGTACCAGCTTCAAAAATAATAGGGTCGCAGTTTTCTTTTTGTAGAGTCACCGTTTTAAGTAATTCAATTACTGAACTTTCCATAGTTTTTTCCAAAATAAGATTACTTTTCGATAATTAAATCATAGCATGATTTTTGAAAATTTAACTGTTTCTTCAAAAACTGAGAACTTGATCAATGACTTATTCAAATAGGGAGAAGTACTCTATTTAGATTAAAGATACCTAGAAGACATGCAGTATGCCTGATTTTCATCCTATTCTCGCAGTGCTCAGAAGCATGAAGTTCTTTTACATAAACCCGACAGATAACAGGCATAAAAAAGTCTATCAAAATAACGAAAGGTCAAAAATATTATGATTTTTCTGNNTTCTATCCTTTTTTACACTAAATTGAAAATTAATGCTTTATAACAGTAAAAATCTAAAATAAGAATAAACTATGCGTCATTTGGATGACCAAGAGACATAAGGAGAACTGGGTCGGCATGTTTAAGTCATTTTTCCCGCAACCCGTCTGGTTTTTTAGCAGCCTGATTTTATGGTTTATCATTAATCTTGTGCTTTGGCATAGTGGCGGATCAGGATGGGGAACCTATCTGGGTTTTCCTGAAAATTATTTTGATGAAAAGCTTACAATCGGTATCGGGCGTTTCTGGTCAGCTCAATTCATCTGGTTCTATCTCTGGTATGTCATTGCAACTACGATATTTGCGCTGTTCTGGCAATGGAAAGCCGGACATCGATGGCAGCGCTGGTCGGTCTGGGGCTCGGCATTTATTCTGTTTAATATCTGGTTCGGGGTACAGGTCAATGTCGTATTAAACGAATGGTATAGCCCGTTTTATGATCAGATTCAACAAATGCTCACTAAGGGTGGTGGNNTTCCGCTGGCGTACCGCGATGAATGATTATTACACCGCACATTGGGAGCAGTTACGTCATATTGAAGGTGCATCACAACGTATCCAGGAAGATACCATGCGCTTTGCCAAAACCACGGAGCAGTTAAGTGTTTCCTTGATTGAAGCGCTGATGTTGCTGATGGCATTCCTGCCGATCTTATATCAGCTCTCTAGTCATGTGAAAGTTTTACCAATTGTAGGGGAAATACCGCATGCTTTAATGTGGGCCTCGATTGGTTGGGCGGTATTGGGTACGGTCATTTTGATGGTCGTGGGAATGAAGCTGCCCGGACTGGAGTTTAATAACCAGAAAGTTGAGGCAGCCTATCGTAAAGAGCTGGTCTATGGCGAAGACTATGCTGATCGCGCACATCCGCTGACATTACAAGAACTGTTTAGCCGAGTACGCTGGAATTATTTCCGGTTGTATTTTCACTATGCTTATTTCAACATGGTTCGGATCTGGTACTTGCAGTTGGACAATATTTACGGATTATTTATTCTGTTTCCAAGTATTGCAGCAGGGGCAATTACCCTCGGTTTAATGATGCAAATCCTAAATGTGTTTGGCAAAGTGCGAGAATCTTTCCAGTACCTGATTTTGTCTTGGCCGACGATTATTGAACTGATGTCGATCTATAAACGGTTGAAAGCATTTGAATCACATATTGATTAATTTTTTCTCATATTATTATCCTGCTTTATTAGCCAAACAGTTTTAGGTTTGGCTTTTTTTATGGCGAGTTAGTTTACAAAATCCAATGGAAAATATCGATCTGACCGTTGGTCAGATGACTTGGTTAAATCGTGTCAGAACCTCCCAATATTGGGGTATTCAGATATTTTTTTCTTGTCTAGAATCCTAAGGGCCAGCCAAGATGGCGTTTAATTTCCGGTGGTTTGACGTATAAAAATAACAAGTGTACGTTGAGGAAATTATTCTTATGCTGATCTTGTTCAGGCAATGTTACAGCGGATAAAAGGTAAATTTATTACCCATTATAATAAAGGCCTGTAGCGTTCCCTGAATAAGCCGCCGGAGAAGGACTCACCGCCTTCTTCGGTTTTTTATGTGTTTTTTCTATCTTTTTCTTGAGTCCTGAATGAAATTGTTTATTATTTGATCTGGCTTAAAAATGATACTTGTGTCAATTTTTATCACATGAAGCTTGGCATACTCAGCAAAGTTGAAGCTGATATGTGCCTTTTTACCGTTTAAATATTATAGTTATCAATATCTTGTGTTTGTTGTTTTGTGCTATTTAAGCTATGTTGTACGGGATTTTGGGGTTGAGATGTTTGCTGTGAAGCTAAAAGTAATAATTCTAATAATAGGGGCAGCAGGTTTAGCTGGATGTAATAGCGTGAATCGGTTGAAATCAGAGGTTTTACATCCTTTTGCCAGTCCGGAAGAACTGATTGCCAAACGGGCTTTGAATCAACGTGATGGTAGTGCAAAAGATTATGTTTATCTTTGGGGACAATCACAGAAAAATAACACGACTCAAGCCATGTATCCGCGTTCAATACTGACGCAATATTGTCATGAACAGGGCGGTAAATTTTCACTGCTGTATAAAAGTAATTTTAGTGCCGTGGCAGATGTTGCCCAACGCAAACGCCTGAGTGCCAATCGGGGTGTTGTACAGGGTAGCGGTGCCTATCAGTGTCGTATGGATGACCTGACTGAAAGCTGGATTGTCTCGATTGAGCCAACTTCTGAACGACAAGTTGATAAATCTAGCCAGACGCGTAGTGTTCGACTACTCACCCAGGTCATGAGTCCTTCTCAAGCAAAAAACTTTTATCGTCCAACTAAAGCCAGGGTTGCTTTGGAGCAAACCAAACCTGCATCGATAAAAACTACGACTCCTCCTAAGACTCCTGCCGCAAAGACGACAAATGAACTGAAGGAATCAGCACGTAAAGAACTGGAGAAGAAAGAATTAGAGCGAAAGGAATTAGAAAGAAAAGAGTTAGAGAAAAAAGAAGCAGAGAAAAAGCAGCTAGCAGCGGCATCAGCTCGAGCTACGGTAGCAGAAACACCGCAACAAAATCAGATGAAGATTTATGTGGCAGCGCGACGTGATATTAACAGTGGCAAGAATCTGAATAATGCCTGTAACAACGCCCAGCGTGCCTATAACTATGGCAAATTGCAGGGCACAGAGGGAACACGTGTCTATACTGAATCAGGGATGCTGGTTGCACGCTGTCTGAACAGTATTCCGGTCTATGCCAGCCGTTTCCCGAATGCTAAAGCTCAATCCAAGCGGATTTTGCAGAATTTGGCCAATAATTATAATCATGCCGGAGCCAAGAATCTTTTGAGGCAGTTAAAATAAGCACAGGATCAAAAGACTTAATCCAAAATCCGTATGATCCTTTTAACCATCGAGAAGATAGGCGCAAAAATCTGCTCGATCCGACGGGAGAGAGCAGACGAAAGCCGGCTTGGTTTTGTAGGGAGATCACGTGACCCGAGAATCTCCTTCCGTGATGTCGGATGAATGAATAAAAATACGATGAAGACGAAAAAAAGGACAAGTCCCCACAGTATGATGCTGTGAAATATGTTGTTATTCATAATTATAAGTTTTTATTTTTATTGTTTTAGTCTAAATCATAGCGCTAAGTTTACTCGATCAATATCACCATCTAATGAATAGCATGATGGGATGAAATTTTTCATCTGAATTAATTTTAAATCCAGTTCAGGTTTTACAGAGTTCTATCAGTATATTTCCTTTTTACATGATACAAAGAAACTATTTTCAGCGCCAAAATGCTGATGTCATATTAAAAGGAAGTGGTGATGAGTTTAAAAAATTCTTCTCGTATTCGTTTATTTTTTCTAGGTGCAACATTATTAGGTACGACTCAGGTTGCCATAGCAGGTCCAACAGTTGATCAGCTCAGTGACTGTTTGATGAAATCCACCACAGCCACGGATAAAACCACGGTCTTGCAATGGACCTTCGTGGCATTGGGTAATCATCCCGACTTAAAGGCTTTTAGCAATGTGACCGCAACTCAAAATGAAGCATTAGACAAGAATCTGGCGACGGTGTTGCAGCGCATTTTAGTGGAGCAATGTTCGGCACAGACCAAGGCAGTGATTCAGACTGAAGGTTTGCAAGCGGTTGGAGATAGTTTTCAGGCTTTAGGTAAAACCACAGGCGAGGAAATTTTAAAGAATCCTGAAATTAATAATCAGCTCAAAGGTGTGCTGCGTTATATCGACTTAAATCGTGTTGCACAGACTTTTTTGACACCGGATTTGTTGAATAAGTTGGGGTTGTAAGAGAGATGTAAGACTCTTTTTGATCTAGTAAATCCTCTTCCTAACCCTCACTTGCGCTTCGTTTTAAAGCAGTGCTTTAAAACTTGCTCAGGAGAGGGAACCACGTGTATCAAATTGATTACGTGACACTCCCTCTCCCTGTGGGAGAGGGCCGGGGTGAGGGAGTTAGTCACATATAAATAAGGACCTTGAAAGCTGAATACGTCCTAAGTCATCGAGTTTGGTGATCGAGGATACTTTTTTGATAGTCATGTTTATTCTTTTAATCTCTTAATTGTAGTTAGGCCTGTATGTTGATCAAATTGGAAATAATAAGAGGGTAAGTTAACATTGAAAATGCATTCTGAAATTTGATTTTTTATGTACTGATTTACTGATTCAAATAGTTCTTCTTGTGGGTTTTTGAGATCGGATAGTAACGCGGAATATTGTTGTTCTAAACCTTGAGTAATATCTTGTGTGCCTAAAACAGCAATTTCATTTTCAGATAAAAGTGTTTTGTCTGCAATCAATTTTCCGTTTGGTACACTAAACTCATTTTCTATGAATTTTGGACGATAGATATAGATTTCATTTTTGTGTTTTGCTGGACAATATATCGTTACTGCAAATTCAGCAATAATATCTTTTTCTTTTAGGGTTGTATTTCTTTTTAATTCGCCTAAATGTTTTCTGATCCGTTCATATCCAGCATTAATTGAATGCTCAATAAAACTCGAAATTTGATCTGCTGTGTACAATTTACTTTCATCATAATCAACAAATAGATCTTCATCCCACATTGTTGATTCGGGATTATTGTAAAGAGGGTTATCTTTATCACAATGTTTTCTGACTATATATTCTATTGGTCGAGCATCACTTCGAGAAATACGTAATTTTTCTAGGTGATCTTTTATGTAACTGATACATAATTTCGCTAAATTAACATTACCTGCAAATGCAATAGCTATTTTCCTTTCAAATTTAAGCGATTGATAACTGTGAAAATAATAACCTTGAAAGCTTGGCTCATAAATTTTTAAATCGATAGTATCTACTTTAATGTAGTTATCTATATAAGCTAAATTACTGCCTACAGAAATTCCTGAATCACATAAATAAAACGTACTTTTGTTAAACGTATCTAATGTCAATTCATAGTTTTGATGGTTTATGGCAGGTTTTTCATATTTTTTACGAGTGGGGATGTCCTTTAATTCATTGCCATCAGCATCTATGATTTTTCCATCCCGAAATGACCATTGTTCTTTTTCTAGATCAGTCCAAATTTGAGCGTAATCAATTTTTTCTTTTAGATTATGTGTGTATCCACATACAATAATTGTCATATTAAAAAACCCCGCATTAAGTTAAAAAACCCCGCATTAAGCGAGGTTTTTATAACATTAAATCAATTGATTAGCGAATAAATCAACCAATCAATTTCTTCATCAACTCATTTACTTGCGCAGGGTTCGCTTTACCTTTTGCTGCTTTCATGACTTGACCAACCAGACCATTGAAAGCTTTCTCTTTACCAGATTTATACTCTTCAACCATCTTCTCGTTGGCAGCAAGCACTTCCTTAATAATCGCTTCAATCGCACCTGTATCAGTTTCCTGTTTCAAGCCTTTTTCAGCAATAATCTCGTCCGCAGATTTGCCTTCTTCCCACATAAAGCCGAAGACTTGCTTCGCGATCTTACCGTTAATGGTGTTGTCCACAATACGTGCGATCATGCTGCCAAGTTTTCCAGCAGATACAGGAGAGTCAGCCAAATCTAGGCCTGCCTTGTTTAAAGCACCAGAGAATTCGCCCATCACCCAGTTTGCCGCAATCTTACCTTGTGCAGCACCACCAGCAGCTTTAACGACTTCCTCATAAAATTCTGACATTTCACGAGTCAATGTAAGCACGTGAGCATCATACTCAGTCACGCCAAAGTCCGCCACGAAACGCGCACGACGTGCAGCAGGAAGCTCAGGCATAGTCGCTCGAATTGCTTCGATTTGCTCGTCTGCAATAATTACAGGTAACAGGTCTGGGTCTGGGAAGTAGCGGTAATCGTTCGCTTCTTCTTTAGAGCGCATTGAACGCGTTTCCATCTTCACAGGGTCGAACAAACGCGTTTCCTGATCAATGGTGCCATCCCATTCCAAGATTTCCATTTGACGTTCAATTTCAACATTGATCGCCTGTTCAATGAAACGGAATGAGTTCAGGTTTTTCAATTCACAACGTGTACCGAAAGGTTGACCCGGACGACGTAAAGACACGTTACAGTCACAACGGAATGAACCTTCCGCCATGTTACCGTCAGAAATACCTAACCAGCGTACTAGCGTGTGAATCGCTTTAATGTAGGCAACGGCTTCTTCAACTGAACGCATATCTGGTTCAGAAACGATTTCAAGCAGCGGCGTACCGGCACGGTTCAAGTCGATACCTGACATGCCTTCAAACTGGTCATGGATCGATTTACCTGCATCTTCTTCAAGGTGCGCACGCGTTACGCCAATGCGTTTAACCGTGCCATCTTCAAGCTGGATGTCGATATGACCCAAACCCACAATCGGGTTGTCCATCTGGCTAATCTGATAACCTTTTGGAGAGTCCGGATAGAAGTAGTTCTTACGTGCAAATACAGACGCCTGATCGATGTAAGCGTCAATCCCCAGACCAAAGCGAATCGCAAGATCAACCACTTCTTTGTTTAATACCGGTAATACGCCCGGCATAGCCAAATCAACCAGGCTGGCTTGCGTGTTTGGATCATTACCGAAAACAGTCGATGAACCTGAAAAAATTTTGGTATTGGTGGCAAGCTGAGTGTGAATCTCGATACCAATAACGACTTCCCAACCATCAATCAGGTTGGATTTTGGTTTAGCCGCTTTTGTAGAATTGTTTTGAGCTTGAGCCATTATGCATTCTCCTCAGCAATTGC
>DFCG01000141.1:0-12618 GCA_002367455.1 Acinetobacter sp. UBA3060
TTTCTTCGGTCTGGCGATCGGACAACTGATTTATGGTCCGATCAGTGACCGGATTGGGCGTAAACCGCCACTATATTTTGGGCTATGCTTATACATTGTGGCAAGTTTGCTGTGTGTCTTTGCGCAGGATGAATGGAGCCTGATCGCTGCACGGATTCTGCAAGCTCTCGGTGGCTGTGTCGGGGTGGTCATGGCACGCGCTGCAATTCGTGATCGTCTGGATATGCATTCAGCAGCTCAGGCCTTTGCCAGCATGATGATTGTGACCGCAATTGCGCCAATCATTGCTCCAAGCTTGGGGGCTTGGGTATTGATGTTTTATGAATGGAACGTGATCTTCTTGGTGTTGATGGGCTGCGGTCTGTTGAGTCTGGCCTGTGTACACTTTCTTTTTAAAGAAACCCTGGAGCCAGAACGCCGTCTCAAGCTGAACTTTCAACAGGTTATAAGTTTGTACCGGTGCATTTTTCAGGATCCAAGCTTTCGACGTCCGCTCTATGCCGGCTGTTTTTCTGGTGCGGTGATGTTCTGTTATATCAGCGCTTCTTCGGCCATTCTGATGGATCGTTATCAACTGACCGAGCAGCAGTTTGCTTATGCCTTTGGTGCGAATGCCTTCGGGATCATGCTGTTTTCGACCTTGAATAAACGTTTGGCTGGGCGTTTCTCGATATTGCAGCGTCTGAAAATTGGCACCTGTCTGCAGTTTGCCGGTGTATTAGGGTTAATCTTGCTCGGCTGTCTGGATGTCGATTCTGTGCTCTGGGTGTTGTTAGGCATGTTTATTGTTGTGGCAGCCCTTGGGTTTACTGGTCCGAATGCTATGGCTTTAGCAATGGCTAAACAGGGCGAGCGGGCAGGAACTGCAAGTGCCATTATGGGCAGTATGCAATTTGTCTGTGGTTTATTGAGCGGTGTATTACTGAATTTTCTGATCTGGCATGCTTTACTGAATATGGCATTGATCATGCTGGTTTTTGTCGGTATTTCTGCTTGGGCGATTTTTAAAATCAACATGCCTGTACTGAAAAATGCATAGATACTGAACTTTCTACAAATATTGAAAATGATGGATTAAACAGAGGGCTAAGCAAGTTGGCTTAGCCCTGCTTGCATCACTCATCGATAAACACGGCAAATTCTTCTACGGGAACGCGCGGGGTAATAAAGCTGTTAATAATTTGCTCTGGGTCGGCATAACCCAGTGCCATACCGCAGACCAGCTCTTCATCATCGGGTGCGCCGACCAGATCAAGCACGATCGGGTGAAAGTGATTCCAGGCTGCCTGCGGGCANNTTTTTCCTTTTCGCCTTTTTGAATATTCAGCAAGCCATATAAACCCCAGCCATTTTCACGACGACGTTCAATAAATGGCGAGATCCATTGTTCAGGATAGTAGGCGAAAGTTTCCTGATACTGCTGTGACAATGCAGGATTTGCATAGATTTGCATTTGTGCCTGACAGACACGTTGCACGAGTTCATCACGCTTTTTACCTGTTACCACATACACCTTCCAGGGTTGGGTATTGGTTCCTGAGGGCGCGCGGCTGGCCACCGTCAAAATCTCTTTTAAGGTGTCTGTACTAACGGGGGTATTTAAAAAAGCACGCACTGAATGGCGAGAAGTGATGGTGTGATCTACAGCATGAACAAGATTTTGATCCATTATGGGGTCCAGTCGAATATCCTTATTGAGTTTGCAATGACTATAAACTAAACAAACAGAACGGGGGATAGGAAAATTTAATTCTTCGCCAGCTGAAAAAACAATTTATCAGCAAAATGACTTGAGTAATGAAATTTCGCATTCTTTTAGCTGAGCATAAATCGCCTAAGTGATAGCAATGGATTTAGTCATAAAGTTGGTCTTTGATTTAAAAAATGGCTTAAAACCCAAGTGCTTGAACCATTCAACAATAACAATTTCACACAGAGAACTGGTTTATTTTGACTGAAAATCAAGATAATTTAATTTCAAGATCCCTGTTTCATTTTGTGTCGAGTAAAAGATTAATATTTTTTTTGAATTAAAATATAGATTAATCTTCATATAAAAATGAGAATTTATAATTATTTTTTATAGGTAAATTAACTATTGCTAATAAAAAGAAATAAAACCTGATACGAAGAAACAGCATAATGTACGACTTTTCATCTTAATTCATTCATTTTGTGATTAAGATCTGTTTTAAATAACGCGATTCCAGATGGCTTGAATGAAGTCTTTAGGTTGAAAGCACTCATCAAGCACTGAATGTTTTTTTGAGCTTAAAACACAGTTTTTTTTACCAGCATGCGCGTCTGTTAGAAAAATGTCTGCAATTTTCAAACAGACTGAGTGTCGGAATAGAAAAGGTGTTGCTTTTATAAATCTCTCATTTGTTGAATATGATCGTGATGATGATATTCAGAAGTTTAAAAGAGATGATAAATCGGTTTGTTTTTCTAAAGGTAATAGATCAAATCAGGATATTTCCAGATGAACATCTAATGAGCGAGCTAGAGATCTAGTGCACTCCATCACTTTTAGAACAATAAAAAATTCAAAATCATCTTGGGCAAAAAATTATGGATTTTACTTTTAACGCATTTTATACCTTGATTGCCGCAGTCATTGTTCTGTTACTCGGCCGATTCTTGGTTAATAAAATCGATTTTTTAAGACGTTACAATATTCCTGAGCCGGTTGCGGGCGGTTTGGTTGCGGCGATCATCTCGTTGCTGGTGCATTCATTGTGGGGATACAGCATCACCACCAGTGCAGAATTACAAACCAGCTTTATGCTGATTTTCTTTGCTTCGATTGGTCTGAGTGCCAACTTTTCCAAGCTGCGTGAAGGCGGGATCGGTCTGGTTATTTTCCTGTTTGCTGTTTCGGCTTTCATTATTTTGCAAAATGCAGTCGGCATGAGTCTGGCCACCTTGCTCGGTATTGACCCATTGATTGGCCTGATTGCAGGTTCAATTACCTTAACCGGTGGTCATGGTACTGCAGGTGCATGGGGTGAGATTTTTGAGGTTGAACATGGCATTCAGGGGGCGCTTGCACTGGGGATGGCCAGTGCCACTTTTGGTCTGATTATCGGTGGGATTATTGGTGGTCCTTTAGCAAAACTGCTGATTAACCGTCATAATCTCGCAATTGCACGTACGGATCAGCAAATCGAAAAGCGTGACAATACGCCAATGGATATCAACTCGACCGAATATATTCCATTTGAATATCCGCATCAGGTGCGTTTAATTACCGCTGATAATGCAATCACGACCTTGGGCCTGTTCGCAGGCTGTTTGGCTTTTGCAGAGTTTATGACGGGTTTCAGTAAAGGTACTGCGTTTGAACTGCCAACATTTGTCTGGGCATTGGCGGGTGGTGTCATTCTGCGTAATGTACTGGAAGGTATTTTCAAAGTTCAGATTTTCGATCGCGCGATTGATGTGTTCGGTAATGCTTCATTGTCGCTGTACTTGGCGATGGCATTGTTATCATTGAAATTATGGCAATTAGCTGACCTTGCAGGACCACTCATGGTGATTCTGGGTGCGCAAACCATCACCATGGCTTTGTATGCAGCTTTCGTCACTTTCCGCATCATGGGCAAAAACTACGATGCTGCGGTACTTGCAGCAGGTCATTGTGGTTTCGGTATGGGCGCAACGCCAACAGCGGTTGCCAATATGCAGGCGATTACCAATATGTATGGTGCGTCGCATAAGGCCTTCCTGATTGTTCCATTATGTGGTGCGTTCTTCGTTGACTTAATCAATGCTACTGTTATTCAGATGATTTTGAAGTTTTTTGCATAATTTTTATGCCTGATACGATGAGTCATAGGCTCATAAGGATGTGACATGAATGATCAGTTAAATGAAACCTTACTCGGCTGGATTAATGCCCTGAATGGCCCTTTATGGGATTTTCTGGTGGTGTTTCTGGTCGCAGTCGGTATTTTCTACACGATCATGACGGGTGCAGTACAAATTCGTTTGTTCTGGCACAGCATGAAAGTCATGAAAAATAGCCGTGGCAAGGTTCAGGATACGCACGGCATTACCCCGTTTCAGGCCTTTGTCACTGGACTGGCAAGCCGGGTCGGTGTGGGCAATGTCGCGGGTGTCGCCATTGCGATTGCGATTGGTGGCCCCGGTGCCGTGTTCTGGATGTGGTTTACTGCCTTTTTGGGCATGAGTTCTGCTTTTGTTGAATCCTCTTTGGCCCAGTTGTTTAAGGTGCGAGATAACAAAAACCAGCAATTCCGTGGTGGACCAGCTTATTACATTACCCAAGGCCTGAAACAAAAATGGCTCGGGATTGTCTTTGCGATTGCATTGATCACGACTTATGGTTTTGTCTTCAATGCAGTTCAGGCCAATGCCATTACCGGAGCAACCTCTCATGCCTGGGGCTGGGATCAGGCGAACCTGATTCTGCCATTAGGCGGCCTGAATCTGGAAATTTCCTGGGTCGGATTGTTTCTGGTATTGATGACTGCGGTGATCATTTTTGGCGGGATTAAACGGATTGCGAAAGTTGCGGAAAGCTTTGTGCCGTTTATGGCTGTGCTTTATCTGGCTGTGGCTTTGTATATTGCGGTCATCAATTACGATCTGCTCCCATCCATCTTCCAGCTCATTTTCAGTAAAGCCTTTGAATTTGAAGCCGCCGCTGGTGGATTCTTTGGCGCCATGGTATCTATGGCAATGATGATGGGCATCAAGCGTGGTCTGTTCTCTAACGAGGCAGGGATGGGTTCGGCACCGAATGCTGCTGCAACTTCCGATGTCAAACATCCGGTCAACCAGGGTCTGGTACAGATGCTCGGAGTATTTGTAGATACCTTTGTGGTGTGTTCATGTACCGCGATTATTATTCTGGTTTCGGGTCTGTATGAAAGTGCAGGCTTTGAAGGCGTGACCTTGACCCAGATGGCGCTTGAAAGCCAGATTGGTGCTTGGGGTGATGACTTCCTGGCTTTGATTCTGTTCCTGTTTGCCTATTCTTCGATTATTGGTAACTATGCCTATGCCGAAGGAAACGTCCAGTTCATCAATAACAATAGCCGGGTGATGTTGATTTTCCGCTTATTTGTATTGGTCATGGTGTATTTCGGTTCTATCGCCAGTGTGCCATTGATCTGGAATATGGCAGATCTGTTCATGGGTGTCATGGCAAGCATCAACCTGATCGCAATCCTGTTGCTGATGCCATTCTTGCTGATGCTACTTCGCGATTATACTGGTCAGTTGAAGCGTGGTGTGAAAGAGCCTCAATTTAAACTGGATAACCATCCTAAATTTAAAGACAAGGTCAAATCAGATATCTGGTAAGACTTGAAGCAAAAAGCCCCGATCATTCGGGGCTTTTTTTGTGCCAAAGTTTTATTTAAAAGAAATTTAAATAACTTTGATAAAGCACAAAGCCTAAAATCAGGCTGAACCAGACCGGTAGTTTTGAGCGTAGCAGAGCAATCATCACCGCGACAAAGACCAGGTCGGAGCCATAACTAAAATAACGTTGTGAAAGATCCAGCAATAAATACAGTAACAGTCCCACTACCGCAGCATTGATGCCCATCACCGCCTGATGAATATGGCGCTGCTGCATCAACCATGACCAGTAAGGCAAGGTGGCAAAAATCAGGAAAAATGAAGGTAAAAAGATTGCGCAGGTCGCTAGTACTGCATTCAGCCAGACATAGGGCGTCCAAGGCAGCAAAGCACCAATATAACTGGCAAAACTGAATAAAGGCCCCGGCATAAGCTGGGCAAATGCATAGCCAAGATCAAAAGATTGTGCACTCACTAAACCAGTCGTGACAAAGTCCTGATGTAACAAAGGCAGAATCACATGACCGCCACCAAACACCAGCGAGCCAGTCTGATAAAAATTGGAAAAAAATTGCAGCTCCGATTCACCCCATAATTTTCCAGCTAAGGGGAGCAGAACAAACGGCAAGATAAATGCCAGTAACCAATAGGGTGCAGCGGCAGATCGAATATAAGGCGAGCTGATTGCCGTTTTGTTAATTTCTTTGGGTTTCAAATCTGAGTGGGAAAAATGTCCAGCCAAGAGTCCACAGATTGCGCCCAGTATAATCACCAGAATCTGGTTAAAACTTACTGAAACGACTATCAGTAATGCGACAGAGAGGATTAAGACAGCGTATTGCCAAACCGTTTTACAGAAGCTTCTCAGCATTTGCCAGAATGCCCAGGCGATTACAGAAAATACAATTAACTGGATGGTATGAAAGCTGTTTGAGTTTAAAATATGAAAATAGCTTTGACCCAAGAGCGCCACCAAGGTCATCAGAATCATTGAGGGCAGGGTAAAACCCAACCATGCGATCACGGCACCAGTATAGCCCCGTTGCAGATAACCGATCGACAGCCCCACCTGACTGCTGCTCGGCCCGGGTAAAAGTTGCGCCAAAGCGACCAGTTGACTGTACTGGGTGTCATTCAACCATTGCAGTTGGATCACAAATTTTCGGTGAAAAAACACCAGATGTGCTGCCGGACCGCCAAATGAAATGCAGCCCAGTTGCAGGAAAATCAGGAAAATCCGATACAGTGAGATTGAAGACATACAGTTATGGGGAAAAATGAAGATAAAGTAGCTGAACTGTATGACAGTTTTACGAAATTCTACAGACTATTTATGCATGTGTTTATACACTATGCTGCTTTAGATTAATGAGGACATTCTCTGCATGCAGAAATACGTGTTGAGTATGGTGATACTGGGTACATTTGGCCTGAGTGCTTGCCAAACGACCCCAATGACAGCCCAAGCGGCGACCGGTCATCTACAACCTGCTGCACAACGTGGAGAAGCTCAGGCACGTCCGAATCAAATTGATTTTCAAAAGATCAAGCAAACCCAACAGCGTCCNNGCGCTGAAAGAAGGCAAGAAAGTCGTCTTTAACTATGGCAATACCGGACAGGCGGTACGTGCTTCAGTCTCGATTCCGAGTATGTTTATTCCGACTATTATTCAAGGTAAAGAATATGTAGATGGTGGTCTGGTCAGTCCGGTGCCGGTCGATGTGGCACGTGAGCTGGGAGCCGATATTGTGATTGCGGTGGATATTCTGGCACAGCCCATTCATACCGAAACCAGCAATGTCTGGGGGCTATTTAACCAGAACATCAATATTATGCAGCAACATCTGGCACATGAAGAATTAAAGCATGCAGATGTGGTGATTCAGCCGGACTTACGCGAAAAAGGTCATATCTTTGATGTCCGTGGCAGGGAACTCACCATGCAGGCTGGTGCCGAGGCGACCCAGTTAAAGTTGATGGAAATTTCACAAGCCTACCAAAAACATGATTATGCTCAAGGACATCGNNTATGTGTATCAGTCAGTCGGAATTATCGCAAAAGATAAAATTAATTTTAAATATAACAAATTGAATTATAAGTATATTGTTTTAAATAATAAGCCTTATTTGTCTTAAATTAAAATTTTAATATTATTATTCGTATACTTAAGTTGATCAAATATTCAAAAGCATCGATGTTCATGCCAGAATGCAGTTTGAAAAGATCACTACACAGATGTAGACATCATGATGCATATTAAAATTGGACAGCAGGTCAAACTGGCACAATTCGAACACTATATTTTTACAGTGACCGCGACCCATCAGGATGGTTCTTTTACCGTTGAAACGACCTTGGATGGTCAACAAATTTTAAATTATCAGAACGTGGCGCAGGAAATGCTCAGGCCAGTGATGCTTTAAATCACGCAGAGCCTTTTTATTTTCCTGAATTATTTTTGTTCAGAGCTTAAAACAGTGAAAAATTCTCAGTTGCTGTGTGATTAGCCCCAGATAAATAAGTGTTGATTTATTGGCACTTAACTTTCTAACTGAGATTTTAAGCAATTAAATATATTTTTTTCTGTATGAATACATTTTCTATATCAATAATTGTGATGCTTCATTTGCCGAATTGAACATTTTATTCATGCTAAAAACGCTATAATAATAAACGATAACCTTGTCATTCAAAGAGTTCAAAGAAAACGATGGCCCCTTTAGATCAAATTGCAGCAGTGTCGGATGACCAGTCAGAGTTAACGATGTCAGTTCTCATGACGCCAGATATGGCAAATTTTTCAGGAAATGTTCATGGTGGAACCATTCTGAAATTATTGGATCAGGTGGCGTATGCNNATGGAAATCGGGATTCGTGTAGAAGCTCAGAATATTCAAAAGAGAACGGTACGTCATACCAATAGCTGTTATTTCACCATGGTCGCGGTGGATGAAAATGGTAAACCAAAACAGATTCCAGCTTTGAATCTGGACAATGACTGGAAACGTTGCCGTTTTGAAGCAGCGGAACAGCGTAAAGTCGCGCGTTTGCAAGAAAATCATCATCCTTCTTGCAGCATTTATAAAAAGACTGCACAGAGTTAAGTTAAATCGTGATTGAGAAAAGACCTTCCTCAGGAGGTCTTTTTTTTTTGATTCAATTTTTGTTTTTCACTGGAGCTTTGCCATTTTTTACTCTAATATAAAACGATACGTATCGTTTCGGTTTTTAGATTTTAAAAGTTAAGTAGAAAAATATGAGCAGTGACGAAAAAAGTTCCCGGCGACAGCAGTGCATTTTACAGGCAGTCGCAGATGCGCTGGCAGAATGTGAATATCATCAGNNCGGATTATCCTTTTGATTTGATGCTGGATACCTTATACGGCCCGATTCATTACCAGATTATTTTTTTCAACCGGATTCCAGATGAACACTATATCCAGAATCTGGTCGAGTTGGCTTTGCATCCTGTTACTGTCCAAGTCTGAGTTTGTGCTATTTCCCTACAAATTTTAAAAGTTGGTGATTATGTCAGTTAGCGCTGAGCGGTTATGGAATCGCTCATTTATCTTGTGCTTATTCAATAATTTTTTCCTGTTCGTTTATTACTTTGCCTTACTGACCATCTTGCCGATTTACATCATGAAAGATCTGGGCGGTTCGGTAAAAGAAGCTGGGTTGGCGCTGACGCTATTTTTGGCCTCTTCGATTGCGATTCGGCCATTTTCCGGCATGATCATCGAAAAGTTCGGCAAGAAAATCTCGATGCGCGGTGCAGGCGTGATTTTTGCCTTATTTGCCTTTAGTTATTTGCTGGTGGATAGCATGTGGTCGCTGTTGCTGGTGCGTTTTTTACATGGCATCTGGTTCAGTATTCTGACCACGGTGGCAGTACCCGTCGCTAATGAATTTATTCCTGAACAGCGCAAAGGTGAGGGCATGGGCTATTTCGTCATGTCGACCAATCTGGGTGTGGTTTTTGGGCCCTTGCTGGCATTGACCGTAATTCAGTTCACCAGCTTCAAAGTCTTATTTGGCATTCTTGCCGTTATCATTTCTTTGGGGCTCATTTTCTGTTGGATGCTCAAAATCACAGAGTTACCAAAACCTGAAGCTATAAGCACAGAAAAAACCAGCTTGAGCTTGCAGGATATTCTGGAAGTCAAAGTTCTGGCGGTAAGTTTTGTGGCTTTACTAACCGCTTTTGCCTACTCGGGCATCATGAGTTTTATTACTGCATTTAGTGAAACCAAGCAGCTTTTGGGCTATACCAGCGTATTCTTTATTGTATTTGCAGCATCCATGTTGCTGGTCAGACCTTGGGTTGGAAAGATTTATGACCGTAAGGGACCCAGTGCGGTGATTTATCCTTCATTTATTTTCTTTGCCATTGGTCTGGTGATTGTCAGCCTGATTTCCAATCAATGGATATTATGGTTGTCGGCGGTGTTTATTGGCATCGGTTATGGTTCACTGTTCCCATGTTTGCAGACCTTGGCCATTCAGTCGGTCGACAAGCAGCGTATGGGACATGCGATTTCAACCTTCTTTACCCTGTTTGATCTGGGTTTAGCGATCGGTTCCGTAGCCATGGGGGTATTGATTGCTTATTGGGGCTTTGAAACTACTTATGTTTTGAGTGCCGCACTCGTCATTGTGACGATATTGGTTTATCGTCAGTATGTTGCCAAAAAGCAAAATAAGCGCCCGGCAAGTTTGGAGTTATAAAATGGAATTAAGGCATTTACGTTATTTCGTTACAGTGGCGCAGGAACTGAATTTTACCCGTGCCGCGGAAAAATTAAATACGGTACAGCCATCACTGAGCCAGCAAATCAAGGATCTGGAACGTGAGGTTGGCGTGCAGTTGCTGGAGCGGAATAACCGTAAGGTCGGACTGACTGAAGCCGGTCAGGCGTTTTTAAAAGAAGCTTTACTGAGTCTTGAACATGCTGAACGCGCTATTCAGACCGCCAGACAAATCGCCAATGCAAGGCAAGACCAGCTGAATATCGGATTCGTGCCGGTCGCGGAAATGAAAGTCTTTCCTAATATCATGCTGAATATCCGCGTGCATTTTCCTGAACTGAAAGCTCAGTTTCACAGTCTGACCGATGCAGAACAGTTTAGTGTCTTAAGAAATGGACAGATTGACATTGCCTTTACCCGTTATCCGGGGCAGTTGAGTGAATTTGATTCGATTCGCATTTTTGATGAGCCTTTAACCCTGATTGTGCCGAGAGATTCCCCGGCTGCGGCCTTGCCCTATGTTAGTATCAAGAGTTTTGAAAATCAGGACTTTGTGATTAGTGATGAGCAGTCCTCACCGCAACTGCATAAGCTGATTCAGGATTTTTTTAAGCAGTCCAAATTAAAGGTAAATGTGGTGCAGTATTCCACCAATATTCTGCTCAATGTCAATCTGGTAGGGATGGGGGTGGGCTGGAGTCTGGTGCCGGCCTACGTGATTCCATTGCTCGGCGATAATATTGTGGTGAAAAAGACTCTGGAACCTTTGCCGATGATTGAACTGTATGCCAATTATCGCAAGGATCAAAAACATGTGGTGATTGATCTGATTTTGAAAGTATTAAAAGAAAAGTTTTGTGTGGATCTTTTCTAATATCTGCATCGTTGATCAGCCCATCGAAAAAGCAGTGCGACAGAAATGATCTGTAGCACATCCTTTTAAATCGGAACTGCAAATCGCTTTATACTGAACCTCTAACAATAAAAAAAACCGGTTGAAGCAGGATGATGAAGCTCTATAACAATCCGCAATCACGTGGCCTGACCTTGTTGCCTTTGCTGAAAGAATTACAAATTGAAGATCAGATTGAGCAGGTGGAGATTGCCTATGAGGATATGCATCAGCAGGCATATACACGGATCAATCCGATGGGAAAAGTTCCCTGTCTGGTAGATCAGGAGATCGTCATTTCAGAAATGGCCGCCATTTTTATCTATCTGGCAGATAAATATCGTGACAAAGGATTGGCACCTACTTTGGATGATCCGAAGCGTGGGGCGTATTTGAAATGGATGTTTTTCTGTCATGGACCCTTTACCGAATATATCGATATAAAAAATTTACAGGTGTCGCCAGAAAATATTGAAAAGAACCGGAGAAGTTTAAGTTTTGGGAATGAAGTAGCCGTATTTGATTTTCTGCAACAGGGCATCGGGCAGGCTAGTCCTTATCTGTTGGGTGAAAAAGTCTCGGCGGCGGATCTCTATGTGGCTTACTGTTTGATTTTCGCGATCTCTGCGAAAATTTTACCGCCATTTGACGAGTTTAGGCTCTTCCTGCAGCAGATGGCTCGCCGTGATTCCCTGAAAGATATCCCGTGGTTTCAAGAGTACCGAGTCTAATTCCTCGGTCTATATATTGTCCGGGAGATCTAAAACAATAAAAAAACCACGCCGAAGCGTGGTGAAAGTGACCCTAATATTATTTCAGGTAAAGCTTTTTAAACAGTTGCTGGCTGGTGCTTTCCATCGATTGAGGAATGGCCAGGGCAGCTACGAAACGGTCAGGACGCAAGATCACAACTGAATCAGACGTGTTGCCAAACCACGAGCGGATATCTGTGCCGATATCACCAATGGTGATGACATCTTCATACTGTTTACGCTGGCTATTTTGCAATTGCACCGCAGGAATTACCTGAATGAATTTCACGCCGAGCGTTTTCCACTGTTGCAACGTCTCCGAACTAAGACCCCATTTCGGATCGACACCCCAGGCAATAATCGCAAAATCATTGCCGATCACTTCATCCAGTAATACGGTTTCACCCGAAGCCAGTTGAACCTGAGGCTGGATAAACATCTTGCCGACTGGAGAGTTTTTGGCTCCGTTACTCAAAAGTGCGCCGTCATGATATTTCGGCATTGGTTTGAAGCGCATTTCCAGCAGATACTGTTTGATCGGCTTGATGTAGTTCAGGGCATAGGCAATGCCGTCACGAACAAAACCTTGCCATTTTTTCGGTGGTGCCAGTACGTGACCTGCCATCACCGACAGGTCAATCATCGCCTTGGCGTGGTCTTTCCGCTCGATCTGATAAGAATTTAAAAGTGCTGGGCCAGCTTTGCCTTGAACAACCAGTGCCATTTTCCAGGCCAGGTTAAAGGCATCACGCATACCACTGTTATAACCCTGACCCTGCCACACCGGCATAATGTGCGCTGCATCACCGGCCAGTAAAATTCGGTCGACACGGAATTTGTCGGCAATACGGGCATTATGGGTATAGACACGCTGACGGATCACTTCGATACC
>DFCG01000134.1:0-4807 GCA_002367455.1 Acinetobacter sp. UBA3060
CTGATTTTCGTTACACCTCGAATTGTTAATGACAGTGTTTCAAGAAATCATTAATATATTTTGAATTTAACAAAACGAATAGGTGACTCCTTGCCAAGCAAAGAGTTTGAAACCCTACCAAATATTTATTTGGTAGGGCCGATGGGGGCCGGTAAAACAACAGTAGGACGACATCTCGCAGAATTGTTAGGACGCGAATTTCTAGACAGTGATCATGAAATTGAACGTAAAACAGGTGCGACTATTCCCTGGATTTTCGAAAAAGAAGGGGAGCAGGGTTTCCGTGACCGTGAAACTGCTGTGATTAATGACCTTACCTCACGTCCCCATCTGGTTTTAGCCACCGGTGGTGGTGCAATTACTCAGGTTTTAAACCGGGACTATCTGAAACAGCGCGGAATCGTTGTTTATCTCTATACGCCGGTTGAAATTCAACTGCAACGTACCTATCGCGATAAAAACCGTCCACTCCTTCAAGTCGAAAATCCGGAACAAAAGTTACGTGATTTATTGGCAGTCCGTGATCCCTTGTATCGAGAAGTGGCACATCATATTATTGAGACCAATCAGGGTGCTGCGCGTGATCTGGCGCAGCGGATTCTCAATCTTATTACTTCTAAAAACTAAGTTCATTGAATAAAGTGGTTAATCAAGCATGCAAACCTTATATGTAGAACTCGGAGAACGTCGTTACCCTATTTTTATCGGGAGCGATCTGGATCCACAGGCCTTATTGGCTCCCTATATTCAGGGTAAGCAAGTGATGATTGTAAGCAATACTACGATTGCACCACTTTATTTGCAGCGTTATCAAACTGCAATTGAAGCTCTGAACAAACGTGTTGCGACCTGTATTTTGCCTGATGGTGAAAAATATAAGGATAGTCCGCATCTGAATCTGATTTTTGATGCACTGCTTGAAGCCGGTTTTAACAGGGACTGTACTGTGCTTGCGCTGGGTGGTGGTGTCATTGGAGATATGGCCGGGTTTGCTTCGGCCTGTTTCCAGCGCGGAGTTTATTTTATTCAGGTACCGACAACCTTGCTGTCGCAAGTAGATTCAAGTGTTGGTGGAAAAACCGGGATTAATCACCCACTGGGTAAAAACATGATTGGTGCTTTCCAGCAACCTCAAGTGGTACTGGCGGATATGTCGCAGCTTTCTACTTTGCCTGATCGAGAGCTTTCAGCAGGTTTGGCTGAAGTGATTAAATATGCGCTGCTCGGTGATGAAGCATTTCTGGTCTGGCTGGAAGAGAATATGGATGCTCTGGCCGCTCGTGATGAGAAATTATTGGCTGAAGCCGTTTACCGTTCCTGTGCGCATAAGGCGCGGATCGTAGCCAATGATGAGAAAGAGCAAGGGGAACGTGCTTTACTCAATTTAGGTCATACCTTTGGTCATGCGATTGAATCCTACATGGGGTATGGTGTCTGGCTACATGGCGAGGCTGTTGCCACCGGTATGGTGATGGCTGCGGATCTGTCACAGCGTATGGGCTGGATTTCTCAAGAGGATTTAGAACGTACAAAAAAAATCATTTCTCGTGCCAAACTTCCTGTGGTTTGTCCTAAAATCCCTCTGGATGATTTTCTGGCCTATATGGCCCATGACAAAAAAGTCTTGAATGGAAAATTACGTCTGGTGTTATTAAAGCAATTAGGCAAAGCAGTGATTACCCGAGACTTTGATCTCGAGTTAATGAAACAGGCAATTTTAGCCAATCAGGCATAGGTTTAGTTTTATGGCAGCATTACATACTCCTTGGCAAAAGATTCAGCATTATTTCTGGCTGGTCTGTGGTGTATGCTGCCTATTTGCTGCCTTAGTCTTTTGGGCGGTGACTGATTCAGATGATGTCGTCGAAATTGAAAAAAAGCCTGAAACTGAAGTTCAGTTACAGATTCAGCCGGAAAAAGTCGCAACAATGACCCATCTTGGTGCACTTTTTCAGGAAGTGAAACCATTGGATCTAAATACGCGTACCGTCGTGAATGCCAGTCATGAGCCAGAATTTCGCGGTACCAAATTTGTCAATGAAGCGAAAAACCAGCACGCCATTGAATTATTTCGTGTGACCAATGAAGCCATTTTAAAAAGTTTTCTTAAGAAACAGTTCGATCGTAAACCTTTTATTTATTTAAGAATCTCGGGTGAAAATCAGCCAGAACAATATGTATTGTTATATGGNNCCTGAAGTTGTAGCAATGCAGCAATATGTCAGTCTGGTCAATAATCTGGGTTCAGAGGAATTGGCCAATAATCAAAAGCTTTACGAAATTCGTTTGAAAAATGTGCCTTTGCCGAAAGTAGATGAATCGGTGCGACTTAGACAGCAGCAAACCCAGACTGAGTCCAAGCCGCGTAGCTCTGATGCTGCGACTACCAGTACCACCATTGTGCGCCGTGATTCATCGGGAAATGTGGTCGATGTACAGAAATCTGAAAGTGCTGTAGAAGGCACGCCTCAACCGCAAAATAACAATAATCGACCTGCTCAGGGCAGTAATCCTCGTCCTCAAAATAATGAGATTAGTGATCCATTTAATTAGTCCGGTCTAAAATAGCGCATCCAAAAAATTACAGAATTAAAAATGAGCGCTTTTGGTGCAAAAAATGCACATTAAAATTAACCCTTAGAGTGCTGTTCTGCGCTAAATCTTTGTCATCTGTATTGTTTTAATTTATGCGCTGTTTGTTGGCATGGAATTTGCTTTATTGGTGCATGAATTGAATTAATCTCCCTGTTTTAGCGCGAAAAATGATTCGATGACACCATATGAATGTCATATTTATTCCAGATTTTTATGTTATTCATGAGCAGAATAAACTTTATTTGTTATGCATTTAGTCTAAAAAAGGACTAGTCTGAAGAAATAAAGAAAAATAGTTTTGCTCTACCAAGACGGTCTTCGAAAGTCCATTAGACGCCAGCGCAGAGAAAAATTTAGATTGTTTAACAGCCTGTTGAGGCTTCGTGAAAGAAGGGTACGCTATGCACATGCCATCGCCTAACAATGTAGCTCCCGCTCAAGGTTTATACCAACCGGATGAGTTTAAAGATAACTGTGGTTTCGGTTTGATCGCCCATATGCAGGGTGATGCTAGCCATGATCTCGTCAAGACCGCGATTCATAGTTTGAGTTGTATGACCCACCGTGGTGGTATTGCCGCGGATGGCAAAACCGGGGATGGTTGTGGCTTGCTCTTGGCGATGCCGAAAAAATTCTTCCGTGAAGAAGCGAAACGCTTAAGTGATACCACCTTAAGTGAAGTGTTTGCTGTGGGTTCGGTGTTTCTAAATCTTGATCCGGCACTTGCTGCACATGCCAAACAGGTTTTAAACAAAGAGATTGAAGCTGAAGGTTTAATCGTTCTGGCTTGGCGTGTAATTCCGACCAATGTCGATGCACTGGGTGAAATTGCATTGCAATCGATGCCGGCATTTGAACAGATTGTTGTTAACTGTCCAATGGGTGTGACTGAGGTTGAATTTAACCGTAAGTTATTCCTGGCACGTCGTCGTACAGAACAATTGTTGGTGAATGATACGTCTTTCTATGTCACTACTTTATGTTCAACAGTGATCAGCTATAAAGGCTTGATGATGCCAGAAGCGATTGCAGATTTTTATACAGATCTGGCTGATCCACGTTTGGAATCACATATTGTGGTTTTCCATCAGCGCTTCTCGACCAATACCTTGCCACGCTGGCCGTTGGCACAACCGTTCCGTTACCTGGCGCACAATGGTGAAATCAACACTATTACCGCGAACCGTAACTGGGCCATGGCGCGTGTGCCGAAATTTGAAAATCCATTATTGCCAGGTTTAACTGAACTGAATCCAATTGTGAACCGTACCGGTTCAGATTCTTCAAGCCTGGACAACATGCTGGAGATTCTGGTCGGTGGCGGCATGGATCTGTTCCGTGCACTCCGTATGCTGGTTCCGCCTGCCTGGCAGAATGTGGAAACCTTAGATGCAGACTTGCGTGCATTCTATGAATTCAACTCAAAACATATGGAAGCCTGGGATGGCCCGGCAGGTCTGGTGATTCAGGATGGGCGTCATGCGATCTGTATGCTGGATCGTAACGGTCTGCGTCCTGCGCGTTGGGTCATCACCAAAAATGGTTATATCACGCTGGCTTCTGAAATTGGCGTATGGGGTTACCAACCTGAAGATGTGATTTCTAAAGGCCGTGTCGGCCCAGGCCAGATGCTGGTCATCGACACACAAACCGGTAAGGTACTGGATACTCAAGATGTCAATAATCATCTGAAACGTATGCGTCCATATCGTGAATGGTTACGTGAAAATTCTGTACGTTTGCAAGGTAGTCCAGAGTTGGAAGAATATTTATGTGATCAAGGCTTAAAAGGCGATGGCCTGAAAGCGGCACAAAAAATGTTCATGGTGACCTTTGAAGAGCGTGACCAGTTGTTGCGTCCGATTGCTGAAAGTGGTCAGGAAGCTGTAGGTTCAATGGGTGATGATACCCCGATGGCGGTATTGTCTCGTCAGGTACGCCATGTGTCGGATTATTTCCGCCAGCAGTTTGCACAGGTGACCAACCCACCGATTGACCCGCTACGTGAATCGATTGTGATGTCACTGGAAACCTGTTTGGGGCGTGAACAAAACGTCTTTGAACAAGGGCCTGAACATGCAGACCGCCTGATCATTTCCAGCCCTGTGCTGTCTAATTCGAAAATGCATCAGATCCGTACGCTGGGTCGTGCCGGTTATGAAATTGCAGATATTGACTTGAACTATGCTGAAACCGAAGGTCTGGAAGCAGC
>DFCG01000134.1:4948-5658 GCA_002367455.1 Acinetobacter sp. UBA3060
CCAAGCCGTATTCAGGGTGCCACTTTTGTCGATCTTGAAAATGACCAGAAACAGTTGGCGGATATTGCCTGGAAAAACCGTAAACCAATTGATCAGGGCGGCTTGCTGAAATTTGTATTCGGCAAGGAATACCATGCCTTTAACCCGGATGTAATCAACTCGCTACATAAAGCAGTACGTTCGGGTAATTATGCAGACTTTAAAGAATATGCAGAACTGNNAACCGAAGGTCTGGAAGCAGCGATTGCGCGTATTTGTGAAGAATCTGCACAAGCCATTCGTGATGGTAAAACCTTACTGGTGCTTTCAGACAAGAAAATCCGTGAAGGTTACTTGCCTGCCAATGCTTTCATGATTACTGGTGCAGTGCATCATCACCTGATCAATATCGGTTTGCGTACTGACGCTAACCTGATTATTGAAACCGGTTTTGCCCGTGATCCACATCAGTTTGCAGTGTTACTTGGCTTTGGTGCGACAGCCATCTACCCATACCTAGCTTATGACGTGATCAATGATCTGGTTGCCAAAGGTGAGTTATTGGGAGATCCGATTTATGCACAAAACAATTTCCGTAAGGGGATTGAAAAAGGTCTACTGAAAGTTCTTTCGAAGATGGGTATTTCTACGGTTGCTTCTTATCGTGGTGGTCAGTTGTTTGAAGCAGTGGGTTTATCTAATGAAGTGGTGGATAAATGCTTCATCGGTGT
>DFCG01000134.1:5739-45726 GCA_002367455.1 Acinetobacter sp. UBA3060
GAGGGCGGTGAAGATCCAGCGCGTTACGGTACCATCCGTAACTCGAAAATCAAACAAATTGCATCGGGCCGTTTTGGTGTGACGCCTGCTTATTTAACATCAGCAGAAGTTCTCCAGATTAAAGTCGCGCAAGGTGCAAAACCAGGTGAAGGTGGTCAGTTGCCGGGTGGTAAAGTGAATGGTCTCATTGCCCGTTTACGTTACTCTGTACCGGGCGTTACCCTGATTTCGCCACCTCCGCATCACGACATCTATTCAATTGAAGATTTATCACAGTTGATCTTTGATTTAAAACAGGTTAACCCACAGGCGATGGTGTCAGTTAAGCTGGTTTCTGAACCGGGTGTCGGTACGATTGCGGCAGGTGTAGCGAAAGCGTATGCCGATTTCATTACCATTTCTGGTTATGANNGAGGCGCATCAGGCCCTTCGTGTCAATGACCTGCGTGGTAAAGTTCGCGTACAGACAGATGGCGGTTTAAAAACCGGTCTGGATGTCGTAAAAGCAGCAATTCTGGGTGCAGAAAGCTTCGGCTTTGGTTCAACGCCAATGATTGCCTTGGGTTGTAAATACCTGCGTATCTGCCACTTGAATAACTGTGCAACCGGTGTAGCAACCCAGCAAGATCATTTACGTCAAGAGCATTATATTGGCGAGCCACAAATGCTGATCAACTTCTTCACCTTTATTGCTGAAGAAACCCGTGAATGGCTGGCAGCACTTGGGGTATCGAGTCTGAAAGACCTGATTGGCCGTACGGATCTGCTGGAAGTTTTGCCGGGTGAAACTGAAAAGCATGCACATCTTGATTTAAGCAAATTGCTGGAGTCGCATCCTGCTGCAGAAGGTAAAGCACAGTACTGCGAAGTACAGGGCAATGCGCCATTTGATAAAGGCATTCTGGCTGAAAAGATGGTAGATGAGATTCTGCCTGCGATTGAAGCGGGAACTGGCGGTGAATATAGCTTTACGATCGGTAACTGTGACCGTTCGATTGGTGCCCGTCTATCTGGTGAAATTGCGAAACGCTATGGCAACCTGAGCATGGAGGCCCATCCGGTGAAAGTTCACCTGAATGGTACTGCGGGTCAGTCGCTGGGTGTCTGGAATGCCGGTGGTCTGCATATCAGCCTGGAAGGCGATGCCAATGACTATGTCGGTAAAGGCATGGCTGGTGGTCGTATCTCGATTTTCCCGCCAAAAGGTTCACCATTCCAGACGCAAAATACCGCGATTATTGGTAATACCTGTTTGTACGGTGCGACTGGCGGTAAGCTATATGCAGCGGGTACAGCAGGCGAGCGTTTTGCAGTACGTAACTCGGGTGCATTTGCCGTGATTGAAGGTGCAGGTGATCACTGCTGTGAATATATGACAGGTGGTATCGTGACGGTACTGGGTAAAGTTGGGCATAACTTCGGTGCAGGTATGACGGGTGGTTTTGCTTATGTACTTGATCTGGATAATGACTTCGTTGATCATTATAACCATGAGCTGATTGAGCTGAATCGTATTTCAACCGAAGCGATGGAAGAGCACAAAGCCTTCCTGGGTCGTATCCTGGATGAACATATTAAAGAAACGGGTAGTGCTTGGGCGTACAAGATCCGCCATGAGTTTGACTTCTACAGCCGTAAGTTCTGGTTGGTAAAACCAAAAGCAGCCAACTTGCAAACGCTGTTGAAAACAACTCAAGCTGATCCACAATAATTCCACTACTGCAGAAACATAGGCAGATGTAAGGCAACTGTGAACCCCTTACATCTACCCACGGAGAGAGACATGGCAGAACGCCTGAATAATGACTTTCAATTCCTGGATGTCGCACGCCAAGATCCAGAGAAAAAAGAGATTGATGTCCGCAAAGCAGAATTTGTGGAAATTTATAAGCCTTATACCGCGGAAATTGCTGCCAACCAGACGCATCGCTGCCTCGGTTGTGGTAACCCGTACTGTGAGTGGAAATGTCCGGTACATAACTATATTCCAAACTGGTTAAAACTGGTGTCTGAAGGCCGGTTGTTTCAGGCGGCTGAACTGTGTCACCAGACCAACACCTTGCCAGAAGTTTGTGGTCGTGTTTGTCCGCAAGACCGTCTATGTGAAGGGGCATGTACCCTGAATGATGGTTTTGGTGCGGTAACGATTGGCAATGCTGAAAAATATATTAATGACACTGCTTTTGCATTGGGCTGGCGTCCAGATATGTCTTCAGTAAAATGGACTGATAAAAAAGTTGCCATCATTGGCGCGGGTCCTGCAGGACTTGGCTGTGCGGATATTCTGGTACGTAATGGCGTTAAACCAGTGGTATTTGACAAGCGTCCGGAAATCGGTGGTTTGCTGACTTTTGGTATTCCAGAATTCAAAATGGAAAAAGACGTAATGAAACGCCGCCGTGAAATCTTCACGGGTATGGGGGTGGAATTCCGTCTGAACACTGAGATTGGTACAGATGTGACCATCGACCAGTTACTTGCAGATTATGATGCGGTATTTATGGGTATGGGAACATACACTTACATGAAAGGTGGTTTTGCCGGTGAAGATCTAGATGGTGTTTACGATGCGCTGGACTTCCTGATTGCCAATGTCAACCGTTGCCAAGGCTGGGAAAAAGATCCGTCTGAATATATCAGTGTTGAAGGCAAGAAAGTCATCGTTTTAGGCGGTGGTGATACAGCTATGGACTGTAACCGTACCTCAATTCGTCAAGGTGCTGAATCTGTGATGTGTGCTTATCGTCGTGATGAAGAAAATATGCCAGGTTCACGCCGTGAAGTGCAAAATGCGCGTGAAGAAGGGGTAAGTTTCCAGTTCAACCGTCAGCCTATCGAGATTGTCGGTGAAAATGGCAAAGTTACTGGCGTGAAATTTATTACTACTCAGCTAGGTGAGCCAGACAGTCGTGGTCGCCGTAGTCCAGAGCCGATTCCGGGTTCAGAAGAAACTCTTCCAGCGGATGCAGTCCTGCTTGCTTTTGGTTTCCGTACCAGCCCAGCTGACTGGTTCACCGATGTGGAAATTAATCTGGATGGTTCAGGTCGTGTCGTTGCCGCTGAGCAGCAGCAATATAAATTCCAGACCTCGAATCCAAAAATCTTCGCTGGTGGTGATATGGTACGTGGTTCAGATCTTGTAGTAACTGCAATCTGGGAAGGCCGTCAGGCAGCTGAAGGGATTCTGGATTATCTGGATGTTTAACAGTTGAAAATTCACTGAAGTCATTCAAACAACCCGCTACGGCGGGTTTTTTGTTTTTGGATATTGTCTAACTTAAAGAGAGGCCATTAAAAAAGATTATAAAAAGTAACAAAACTTTAGAAAATACTGTTTAAAATCAAATTAATTATATAAATATTAATAAATAATTGAGGAGAAGATATCATGCGTGTATTCAAACAATCTCTTATCGCCTTGATGCTGGCCAGTACCCTCACGCTGACGGGTTGTGGCTATAACACCTTACAGGTTAAAGATGAAGCGGTGACGGCTGCATGGTCAGAAGTGCAGAACCAGTACCAACGCCGTGCCGATCTGGTGCCGAATCTGGTCAATGTCGTGAAAGGTTATGCTGCACATGAAGAACAGGTGCTCACCGAAGTGACTCAGGCACGTGCCAATGTTGCCGGCTTAAAAGTCGATAAAGAGGTCCTAGAGAATCCTGAACTATTCCAGCGCTATCAGGAAGCTCAATCGCAAATGACCAGTGCCTTGTCACGTCTGCTGGTAGTAACTGAAAACTATCCTGATTTGAAAGCCAACCAGCAGTTCCGTGATTTGCAGGTCCAGCTGGAAGGCACTGAAAACCGGATTGCCGTTGCACGTAACCGTTATATCACAACGGTTCAGGACTTTAACTCTTATGCGCGTCAGTTCCCGCAGGTGATGACGGCTAAAGTGATTGGCATGGACACCAAACCGAACTTTAGCGCCGAGCAAAGTGCACAGAAAGCTCCCACGGTTTCCTTTGAATAAGTAAGATCTTTAAATAAGTGAGGAATCAGATGTTCGAGATGCTGCTGAAATACTGTGCTGGTTTGCTTCTCATGCTGGGCATGGGAATGACAACACTTGTTTCAGCAGAAACGGCGACGGCTACAGATACTGAAGAAGTCATCGTAGCCCGTGAAATCTTACAGCCTAAAAATAATCAAAATACTCCAGCCCAAAATACAGAAACTGCAGCAGCATCACAGCCACAAATTGTCAATGACATGGCTGAAGGGCAGCTTCAGCGCGACTTGCCCAGCCTGAATGAACCAGTTATTGATCAGGCAAATTTACTCAGTCCCACTGAAAAACAGCAACTCAGTCAGCGCATTCTAAAACTTTATAATGAAGGCAAAGGGCAAATAGGTGTAGTCATTGTTCCAACCACGGGGCAGGAAGATATTTTTGATTATTCCATGCGCGTGGCTGATGCCTGGCAGCTCGGTTCAGCCAAACGCGATAATGGTTTATTGATGACCATTGCCATTAATGATCGCCGTATTCAAATTTTGACCGGTTATGGCCTGGAGGGGGTGCTACCTGATATTGTGGCAGGTCGGATTATTCATGACAAAATCACGCCATTTTTTAAGCAAGGTCAGTATGCGCAAGGCATTGATTCCGGGTTAACCGAAATTGAACGGATTCTCAATTTAGATCCTGAAATTGCGGCACAGGCCGCGGATGAAATCAAAGAACGTCAGGAACAGGCTTATCAGGCACAAAAAGCATCGCAAGCTACTTTTGGGAGTGTCATCTTTATTATTATTGCGGGTGTCATAGGTTCCATGATTTTTGGCAGAAAACTCAGTGCTGCGACTGCCGCAGTTGCAGGGACAGCTGCCGGTCTGGTCAATGGCATGGGTTTAATTGCCAGTTTAATGATTGGTGCCGGGGTATTCTTTTTATTGGTCACCTCGCTTGCCCAGCTGATTTTACATGCCTTTATGGCAGGTGGTGGCCGCGGCGGTAGTGGTCGTGGTGGTTTTGGGGGCGGCGGCTTCGGCGGTGGCGGTGGTGGATTTGGCGGGGGAGGAGCATCAGGCTCATGGTAACAACTACAGATACAACAGAAATTGTCACGCGGCCGAAGTTGGAAGAACATGCGCAGCCGAGTATTAAGCGCTGGTTAAAACATTTCTTTTATATGCCGGCAACCAAGCGTTTTTTTTCCAAGCAGGATCAGCATGCGATTGCAGTGGCGGTTGAAGAGGCCGAGCATGGACATGTGGGGGAGATTCAGGTGGTGATTGAAGGCTGTCTGCCTTCACGATCTGCCTATTATCAAGATACCTTATGTCGGGCCCGACAGTTATTTGCTGAGATTGGTGTTTGGGATACTGAATATAACAGTGGAGTGCTGCTGTATTTAAACCTGTGCGAGCACAAGGTCGAAATTGTGATTGATCGTGGAATTAAAGATGCGACGACCCAGCAAGTCTGGGATGAAATCTGCCAAAATATTATTCAGCATTTAGTCCAGCAGAAGTTTAAAGAAGGTGTCATTGAAGGCGTGAAACAGATTGGACAAGTGCTAGATCAGTACTATGATCGTAAAATAGATGATTTAAAGAATGAATTAGGGAATAAACCGATTATACTGGGATGAACTATGTCAACTAACTGACAAAATTTGTCAGTTAGTTACACAAAATAAAACACAATAATTACAAAAATAAAAATATTTTTTTAAAGTGCTGTTTTTTCTCTCAATTTTATTATAATAAAACTTGGCACACTTAGTGCTAAATATAAAATTAAGCTAAATGAGCTTTTCTTTAGGCTTATAAATAAACAAAAACATTTGTGGAGAATGTTATGAATACAGTACAAAAGGGTTTTACCCTTATTGAATTAATGATTGTTGTAGCGATCATTGGTATTTTGGCTGCAATTGCGATTCCTGCTTATCAAGATTATATTGCTAAGTCTCAAGCAGCATCTGGTTTGGCAGAAATTTCACCTGCTAAAACACAATTTGAGCTTGCAATTAACGAAGGTAAAGTCCCATCAATTGTGGCTGCTGATCCAGGATTTATTGGTGTAACAGCGAATGGAGCACGTTACTGTACAGTTAGTCTAGTTGGTACTGCACCAGCATTTACAGGTATTACGTGTACACTGAAAAATGGTAATGCCACTAAAATCAATGGCAAAACACTTACATTAAATCGTGATGCAGCTACAGGTACTTGGTCATGTGCAGCTGGTGGCGGTTTAGAAGCGAAATATAAACCAGGTGCATGTTCATAATTTAAACCTGAGTTAAAAAAAGAGAGCCAAATGGCTCTCTTTTTTATGGCTTAATTTTATTAGCCTGTTTCTCTAAATTTTCAATGATATAAGGTTCTAGGTGTAAAGCTCGTCCTGAATTCCAGAAACTAGGTGCTCCTTCAAAATCGCTGCTGATGCAGTCTTTGCAGATTATATCTTGTCCATGTACCACCAAAAGAATGCTTGAAAATAGAACGATTAAAAAAATCCATAGGTATTTTGTTGGATTCTTAGCTAAAGGAGTTGTATTTGGGGCAAGACCAAAACTCAGTGTATATGCTAAGAGACATAAACTGGTAATTTGGCTGACGGGATAAAGAAAGCTGCCTGAAAGCATTGAATTGATCAAAATCGCAATTGTACCTGCCAATAGTAGCGGAGGGATCTTAGGTATTTTTTGCTTTATATTTATGCAGAGTGCAATGATGAGTCCAGTTAGGATAAAAGCTGAAACTCCCCATTCGCTTAAAAACTTGAGCCAAATATTATGTGGGTGCGCAATCACAGTATAGGGTTGTTGCAATAAAAAATGATTGCCTCCGACACCCAAAATAGGGTTTTCAAGCCATGTATTCCATGCTTTCATCCATAAATCAATGCGTCCTGAACTACTTGCACGCGCAATAGATGATCCGATTGTTTCAGGTAAAATCTGATGATAAATAAAGTAAAGGATGACAGCGATCACTCCTGAAAACGTAGGTAGTTTGAGAAATTCAAATTTCTTTTTTCGATTGTAAACTGCAACACAAATCAGGCTGATAAAAATTGCGAGTAGACAGGCTCTTGCTCCATGAAAAAGAAAATTAAGGAGGTAGATGACAGAAATACTGTAGATCGAAATTGAGAGTAGCCATTTTTTAGAAGTTGAATGTTGATCAGATCTTTTCAAGAAACCAATACGCAGCCATAGCAGAAATAAGCAAGGTAATAAAGCATCATCAAGCATTCGAATATTGGTAAAGGATTGTGTCCAGGCACCAATGCCACCCTGTAACCGGTCCCAAATCGCAATCGGTAAAAAAATAAGTGTCAGCATGGGTATAATTGCTACGCAAGCAAGAATATTTTCTGTGAGTTTTTTATAGTTTTGAAAGAGGTTGGCATAAATAAGGCAAGCGCTCATGAGTAAAAAATATAAAGAGGCATCCGCAAAAGCACGCGGTGAATAATCGGCCTGCCAAGCAGAAATAAATACCAAAGTCGCTAATAATGTGATGAGTGGAAATATGATTTTTCTTATTTTTTCGTCAAATATTTGATGGTTTTTTTTATTGAGTAGATAAAGGCCTAGAACATTTGTTGTTAGTAATAATAAAATTTCGTAGATTCGCCATGCATCGTAAGGTGCCTTAACCCAATACGCACTTAAACTTGAAAATACAATAAAACAGAAAATGGGAATTAAAATAAGCAATGATTTGTTTATAATATGGAACATTTAGAGATCCTTCTAAGTCTTTCTATATAGGGGAATTATATGAAAGATATAAAGCAAATAGTAAAAGAAAAGTTCAAGGCATTTGCAGTTCATTTTGCATTATCTTTCTTGATTTTAAGTCTAATAATAAGTTTTATTTATTTTATCTGGTATCCGGGACCGATTTTACAGGCTGTTCAAGCAAGTAAAATTTTATTCTTGATAATACTCATTGATGTGATATTAGGGCCATTATTGACTTTTATTGTGTATAAAAAGAATAAAAAAAACTTGAAAATGGACTTAGTAGTGATTGGTTCTATTCAGGTAATTGCCTTAGCTTTTGGTATAAGTAGTTTAGCTTTAGCCAAACCTGTATGGATTGCATTTAATGGCAATAAGTTTGAATTGATTCAGAAAAATGAAATCATCTATACGAGTGAAAATACACCACATAAATTTTTAAGTAGTCATTATTGGTCAAAACCTAAATTTGTAGCGGCAACACTTTCAAACGATTCTAATGTGAAAGAAGCACAAATCATGAATGAGGTGTTTTCAGGTATATCATTAGCCCAAAAGCCTGAAAATTATGTGGAAATTAAACAGGTATTCCCAGCGATTGTAAAATCATCTTATCTACTACAAGATTTATATCAATATAATGATCAAGCTCGCGTAGATGCCATCATAGAACGCTATTCAACACACCACCATTGGTTACCATTAAAAGCAAAAGAAGTAGATATGGTGGTTTTAGTAGGGAATACAGAAAACGATTTTGAAATAGTAAATTTACGGCCATGGAACTAATTCTGTTTTATCATATGCCCAACGTCCACCGCCTGATATTTCCATGAAATTCACGCTTGCCCTCATCGCAGCAATCCTGATCTCCCTTGCATGGCTCATGCCCGTGCATTATCGTCCGTGGGTGACTTATACGGGGGAGCTATATACCTTCTTTGCATTATTTACGCTCGCTGCAATCTGCTTAAAAGAAAAGGTAAGAATTCCAACACTTAATCTGCCGCTATTGCTCCTCGCTGGTGTGCCGTTGATCCAGTTTTTGGCAGGGCAGGTGTTCTTTTTTAGTATCGCCATGATGGGCTGTATTTTTGTCTTTAGCTTTTGGCTGGCAAGTATGTTGGGTTATCACCTTTCAACAGGAAATTATAATCGGGAAAAAACCTTTACCAACTTGAGTTATGTATTTTTAGCTTCAGGAACGATTACAGGCCTTATTGCACTGTGTCAGTGGTCTAATTTGGACGCGACTTTGCCAGGTATGGTGAATATCAGCGGTAATCAGCGGCCCTATGCTAATTTCGCTCAGCCAAATAATATGGCAACTTTTCTCGTCATGGCATTGATGAGCTGCCTTTACCTCTATGAAAAGAAAAAAATCCAGACCAAGTGGCTATTTGTATGTGCTGTAGTGATTGTAATCGGGGTTGCTTTAAGTCAGTCACGTACCGCTTGGGTCGCTGCAACCGCCATCATGCTGTATTTAGCGTTCTACCAATATAAAGGCATTATTCGCCTGAAATGGTATTACAGCATCACTTGGTTGATCTTCTTTATTGCCTGTATCGTAGCGTTTCCATTACTCAGTCAGCTCGCTGCCCAGACGATGGATGCAGATGTCGTACAAAGTCGGGATGTGGTGTCGCGTGCCACCGGCGATATGTCACGTCTCGCGATCTGGGAGCAGATGCTGGCTGCAATTCAGGCACAACCATGGTTTGGCTATGGCTGGTATCAGACCAGTGTGGCTTTTGTCTCGATTAGCGATACGGTGCAAGGTCCGGTCTGGATTCGCAGTGCACATAATTTTATTCTGGATTTTTTACTCTGGAACGGACTACTCATTGGTCTGCCTTTCTTGGCCTATTTCGGTTATTTGGGGTATCAGTTACAACGCTGGGTCAATACTCCAGAGTCTGTCATCGGGATCTTGATGATCGGGGCATTTGTTACGCATGCCATGTTTGAGTTTCCACAGCACTATGCCTATTTCCTATTACCAGTCGGTTTTATTTTAGGAACAGTGTTGGCACAAAATCCAAAGATCAAGACCATTACTTTACCGGCATTTGCTTTGCAACTGACTTGGGGAATTGGTTTAGTAATCTTACTGCTGATTTATCGGGATTATGACGTTGTAGTACCAAAACTTGGACAAAGTATTCGTTATGAAAAGCAGCCGGAAAAAATCACTAATGAAAAACCAATTTATTTGCTGACTGAGTTTAATCACCGGATAGCTTGGATTCGGGTCAATCCTTATCGCAAGATGAGCGAAGATGAAATTCATCAATATGAAAAGCTGGTGGTAAGCTATCCAACCAAATACAACTTTTTAAAATATATTCGTTTATTGGCTTATAACGGCTATGTAGATGAAGCACAGCATCAACTTCAGCGTTTAAATACGATTCAGAAAACTGAACTGGACTATGCCGAAGTGACGCGAGATATGCCACGCTAATAAGTACAAAAAAGCCAGCAGATGCTGGCTTCTTTTATTGTGAATTGAATCTTAGAGCTGACTTTGAATATAGTTTTCGATACCCACACTTTCAATCAGATCGATTTGCGTGGTGGTCCAGTCCAGATAATTTTCTTCTTTCTCTAGAATTTCCTGAACCAGATCACGTGTTACATAATCCATTTGGGTTTCAGCCAGCGCGACTGCTTTCTGGATGACTTCAATATTTTCTTTAACTTTACGCACATCACAATGCAGTACTTCTTGAGTATGCTGACCGATATACAGTTTGCCCAGATTCTGTAAATTTGGCAGACCTTCCAAAAATAAAATACGTTCAATAATTTTATCGGCATGTTTCATCTGAACAATGGATTCTTTATATTCTGCCGAGCCCAGTTTCTCAATGCCCCAGTCATTAAACATGCGCGAATGCAGGAAATACTGGTTAATGGCAGTTAAGTGGTGATACAACACCTGATTGAGCTGATTAATCACATCACGATTGCCTTTCATCGCATGACTCCATTTGGACCTGTTTTATCTTTCTAAGAAAGCGCTCTAATCCTGATAGTAAAGCAAGTCAGGGGCAAATGGCGAGTAATTTATGGAACAGCAAATGAAAATCGACATCGAATCGATCCAGACTCGGATGAGTGGCAATAAAAACCCGCCAGAGTCAAAGGCGGGGGAGGAGTAATGATCAAAGATCATTGTTTTTCATTATGCTTATAAGGAGAAATATTTTGAATTTATGCTGCAACAGCCAGGCGTGCTGCAATTTGTGAAACTTCATCACTGATGATCATACGGGCTTCTGGTGCACAACGGCCACAGCAAGTTCCCAAGTCCAACATATCGCGGACATCACGATAACTTTCAGCGCCATTTGCAATAGCATCTTTAATGTCTTGATCTGTAATGCCACGGCATAGACAAACGTACATAGGACACAACCACAGTGATTAAATAAGATAAGTAATATTATTGATAATTGTTATCGTTTGTCAATAAAAATCATTTGAAATAGCTTTTATCATGATTGATGATTTAGATAAAAAATCACCACCTGAGCGGAAATCCAAGTACAGCTCGGATTTCCACACAAAAGTGAATCGTAATTTAGAATGAGATATGCAGGGTGGGGATTGAGTAATTTTTATAAATTATTAATTAATAATGACAATACCATCCATTTCAACCAAAGCATCTTTAGGCAGGCTGGCGACACCTAAAGCGGCACGTGCTGGATAGGGCTGGGCAAAATACTCACCCATAATTTGATTGACCAGTTGAAAGTGAGATAAGTCGGTCAGGAAAATATTCAGTTTGGCAATATCTGCCAAAGAGCCACCAGCGGCTTCACAGACTGCTTTTAAGTTATCAAACACCCGGCGAATTTGAGCTTCAATGCCTTCAACCAGTTCCATACTATAAGGATCCAGGCCAATTTGACCTGATAGATATAAGGTATCACCCACTAAAATGGCTTGCGAATAAGTGCCAATCGCAGCAGGGGCATTTTCAGTATGGATTACTTGGCGGGACATTAATTTCTCCTTTTATCATCGACATACATCATATTCGATCAATTCGGCCGATCAAAGCACTATCGTTTTAAATGATTAACTCGCTTTAGAGGCTTCACTGAAAACGACCGGCTGAGCCAGACGGATAATTCGCGGGAAACCGAAATACATGCGTAAATCCCGGATAATCTGTGCAATCTGTTTACGGTTATGCACCACGATATTGACATAGGTTTTGTCATCCTGAGTACGCACCATTTCCACCCCGGAATGCGCTTTACGGCATTGGTAAATCAAGTCGGAAATCTGCTCGTCATTCATGTCCAAGTCAATGCTGAGATAGGCAGTAAAGCTGATATCTTCCAGATCATCAGAGGTCCACTGCAATAACATGATATTTTCTGGATGCTGATGCTGTTCATGCAGCAGGTTATGACAGCGCGCACGATGCACAATCAGACCGCGACGGGTCAAATGACCCTGAATCGGATCACCCAGCACAGGATTGCAGCAATGTGCATATTTGACATCGACACCTTCTGTTCCCTGAATCAGACGGTCTGAACTGGCGATATTCTGATGCTGATCTTGGGCAAATAAATGGTTGGCCACCAGTTGTGGTAATAAATCACCGACTGCAATCTGTTCAAACAGCTGTTCTTTGCTGGAAACATGGCGCCATTCCAAGAGGTTTTTCCAGTCTGCTTCAGTCAGATCACGAATAGAACGATGGAACAGTTTCAGTGCACGATTGAGTGCCTGTTGTCCGACCAGACGTTGCTCATCTGGATCTTGATCACGCAGAATATTCTGAATAGCGCGACGGGCTTTCTGGGTATTAATAAAACTGAGCCAATCTGGGTTAGGCGTCGCAAGGACATCAGTAATAATTTCTACCACCTGACCACTGACTAGAGGTGTTGAAAGGGGCTTGGTTTCATTATTAATTTTTGCACCCACCGCATGATTGCCTAGGAATAAACTCGCGGCATAAGCAAAGTCAACCGCCGTGGCGCCTTGTGGCAATTCATGTAAATGGCCATGCGGGGTATAGACCCAGATTTTTTCTTGGTGCAGATAGTCCAGTAATTCACTAAAAGTGGTTTTGGCACATTCACCATCGACCAGGACATTCAGATTCTGCATCGAGGCCTGAATCGCAGAGCGGCAGGCCTGCGGGGCACTTTCACCGAGTACGACGCCAAAACGTGCTGCTTTACGCATCAGTTCGGTTTGAATGGTGAGCGACAGGGTCGTCTCTTCGCCTTTCAAACGCATCATCAAGGACTGGTTGCCTCCCGGTAATGGACGGCGGATATGATCTTCATAACTCTGGATTTTAAAGCTTTGGGTCAGAATTTCTGCCAGTCGGTCACAGTCCGCGATGCTCTGTAAAATAATCTCAAAAGCATGGCTATGCGTCAGCTCTTGCAGGTCGATATCATTTTTGACGAAGTGGCGCAGTAGCTCAATATTGTTGTTTTTCTTTTTGATCCGGCCTTGAATGGCATGCTGTTGCAGCAGTTCAGTCAAGTTCTTTTCCCATTTGGCCTGATATTCACAGCGTTTCGGCTTGGTTTCCTGTAGTGCGGTCTGAACGTTATTGTACATATCCAGATCAAGATTCTGATAGCACAAATGTTCCAGATTGTCGGCCATTTCATTCATGCCGACAATACGTGCCATTGGCACAAAAATTTCAAAGGTTTCGCGGGCAATACGCGCACGTTTGTCCGGACGTAGTGCATCCAAAGTGGTCATGTTGTGATAGCGGTCGGCCAGTTTCACAATAATGACACGTGGATCTTGTAGAGTCGCTTGCAGAATTTTCCGAAATGAAGCGGCTTTATTATATTCTTTATCGCTAGAATGACTTAGTTTGGTCACGCCATCGACCAGCTCGGCCACAGTAAAACCAAAAGTCTCAGTAATATCATCTTTGTTAAAGTCGGTGTCTTCAATCACATCATGCAGCAAGGCAGCCATCAGCGTTTCAGGGTCAAGACGCATATGCGCCAGAATACAGCTGACTGCAATCGGATGCAGAATATAAGGTTCACCACTTTTGCGCACAATCCCATCATGCGCCATATCTGCATAATCACAGGCCGCAAGCACACGTTCGACATCGCTTTCACTTAAATACGCATCGATAATGATCTCTAACTGCTGCTTGGCTTGACTGACCTGTGGGCCTGGCATAAAACACCTTTTCAACTGAATTTTTTACAAATAAAACGTGAAAGCGCTTTAGAAATGTGAATTTCCTGGTTTGATGGTTTTTGGCTGCTAGCGAGCAGAAAACCAATACAAACTTGATAGCTAACCCTTATGTTATAACCGTTCTGGCATAAATATAAAAGTCACATAACAAAAAAAGCCTAGTTTAGAACTAGGCTTTTTGAGTGACGATCTCTTATTGGAAAGAAAAACCGTCTAAGTTTAGATTATTTGCAGAAAGTGCAAGATCCAAGCTTGATGTTTGATAGTCTTGATCACGTTGTTTCAAAATGTCTTTTGATACATGACCTGAAGCGATTTCACGTAAAGCAACAACAGTCGGTTTGTCATTGTCCCATTCTACAGTTGGTTCAATACCTTGACGTGCCAATTGACGCGCGCGCTTGCTTGCCACTAGTACAAGCTCAAAGCGGTTGTCTACATGGTCTAAACAATCTTCAACGGTGACGCGTGCCATAAGAATTCTCGTTTGAATAATAAATTTTAACAGACTGCACAGTATAAAAGGCTTTCTCTATAGACTCAAGTTTTAATCACTGCTCAGTCGGCGTAATCAGTTTCTGAATCAGTTTTTCATGACGGTTGGCTTGTTGAGACAGAACTAGACGATTGGCGATAATCACCGCTTCCAGGTCATGCAGCGCCTTATTAAAGTCGTCATTAATGATGATATAGTCAAAGTTGCTATATTGTTGCATATCTTCTACCGCGCAGCTGAGACGATGTTCAATCACATCCACAGCATCAGTACCACGGTTAGACAGGCGTTCACGCAAGTCAAACTGACTTGGTGGCAAGATAAAAATTTGTTTAGATTCAGGAAAAAGTCGACGAACCTGTTGCGCACCTTGCCAGTCAATTTCCAATAGCACATCATGACCTTTGGCCAGTTGCTCTTTGACTGTGGCTTGCGCAGTACCGTAGTAGTTACCAAATACTTCGGCGTATTCGATAAAACCACCTTCATTGACCAGATTTAAAAAATCTTCTTTGTTGGAGAAATGATAGTGTACGCCATCGAGTTCGCCAGGTCGTTGACCGCGTGTAGTGTGTGACACAGAAACGTGAAGATTGTTGACACGCTCAAGTAGGGCTTTAACAAGGGATGTTTTGCCTGTTCCAGACGCTGCAGAAACGACAAACAAGAGACCCGACATGATATTTTTCCTGATATGATAAAATATCTTCTCTATTTTAGAGTAGAGCGGCTTTAAACTAAATAGTTGTNNAATATTGTGATTTTTAGTGCACATGGTGTTTCGAAAGCCGTACAGCTTGAGGCTGAACGCCGTGGTTTAAAAGTTTTTGACGCGACTTGCCCGTTGGTCACTAAAGTACATATTGAAGTGACGAAATATGCACGCGAAGGAGTGGAAGCCATTCTGATTGGGCATGAGGGACACCCGGAAGTTGAAGGCACCATGGGCCAATATGACAAGAAAAATGGCGGTGATATCTATTTAGTAGAAGACGAAGAAGACGTTGCTGCTTTAACTGTGCGAAATCCTGAAAAAGTAGCATTTGTCACGCAAACCACTTTATCAATTGATGATACGGCGAAAGTGATTGATGCTTTACGTCAAAAATTCCCAATGATACAAGGCCCGCGTAAAGATGATATTTGCTACGCTACGCAAAACCGTCAGGATGCAGTGCGCGATCTGGCTGAACGTTGTGATGTAGTCTTAGTTGTGGGTTCACCAAATTCATCTAACTCAAACCGTTTGCGTGAACTGGCTGAACGTATGGGTAAATCTGCTTATCTGGTCGATAATGCCGATGAGCTCAAACAGGAATGGTTTGCAGAAAATATCCAGATTGGGGTAACAGCAGGCGCGTCAGCACCGGAAATTCTGATAAAGCAGGTCATTCAGCGATTACAGGACTGGGGTGCCCAAGCACCACATGAGCTGGATGGGCGAGAAGAGAATATTACATTCAGCCTACCGAAAGAGTTACGTATTCCTGTAATCCAAGCCTAGACTGTTAACTGCTTAACATTATGTTTTTTATTTAAAAATAGACAGATAACCGTGAAATGACAGTTATCTGTTTTTTTATGCCTTTTATCTGTTCTGTGTGGTTTTTGTAATTTTAATAAGTAATAGTTTAAATGGGTAAATATGAGACCCATGGGGGGAGTATGTATAAAAGCCAAGGATTTACTTTAATTGAGTTAATGATCACGATTGCAGTGTTGGCGATTATTGCAATGATGGCAGCTCCTTCTTTTGGAAATGCTATAAAAAAACAACAGTTAAATAATACTGCTAAAGAGCTTGCATATTTATTCGGTCAAGCTCGTGCTCAATCTGCTGCACTGCGTAAACAGGTAACTATAAAATTTACCAGTGGCACTAATGATGCAACTACTTTTTATTGGACCTCTAAATATAGTGATATAAGGCTTACCAGTGATACAACAGATGTGGTATTCCAGCCCATAGGCTTAGTCACTAAAAGAAACAAGCAAATTGATAATCCTAGCTTTAATCCACTTTTACCTGAAAATAACACTACTAATCCTAAGAAAATTGATCAAGTAGTTCCACTCGTTTTTACAGTATGCAGTACGAAATTGGCTACCTCAAAGGAAATCAGTATTTCTAGAACAGGCGTGATTGAAAAAATTGAAAATAAAGCAGGGGCATGTTGATGATCAAATCACAATATGGCGTTGGACTAATGGAAGTATTGGTAGCACTTTTTATTTTAGCTGTAGGAGTAGTCGGTTTCTCGGTATTGCAGCTCCGTGCACTTCAGGCGATGACGGAAGCAACTGACCGAACAATGGCCATGACAGTGGCTCGCGATTTGACCGATCGTATGCGCATTAATCGTTTAGCTTTAAATCATTATGTAACTGCTATCAACACCAAACAGTCAGAAACAGGCTGTTTAGGAAGTAGCTCTACCTATGTACCTGCATGTGATGGCCAAAAAATAGCCAAATATGATGCGACACAGATTTTAAGCAAGGCAGAAAGTTTGGGGCAGACGATTGTGATGAAGCAGTGTGAAGGAAGCAGTCGCACCTGTATTTATATTGCATGGGGAAAAACAGCCATTACAAAAGATGATATTTCTACATGTATGGCTAATGGAGTATATAAAGCTGGCGCACAATGCCTAGTAATGGAGGCATATTAAGGATGAAACCACAATCTGGCTTTACACTTATCGAACTCATGATTTCCCTTGTGCTGGGATTACTTATTACAGCCGCAGCTATACAACTTTATATTACCGCTCAAAAAAATATGGCTATACAACAAGGCGCAGCTAATTTGCAGAATAGTGCCAGTTTTGGCCTGGAATATATGTTGCGCAATATACGTCTAGCGAATTTAAACTCAGGTAAACCGATTATGGATCCCTCGATATTACATGGGGGGATTGTCTTAGATAGGGCTAATCTTAGTACCAATTCAACGTTTAAGATCACTGGAGCTGATGCGAGTAATAACCTCATGACAGCAGGAAATATCGGACCTTCAAATTTACAGGGATTAAAAAGCGATCAACTGGTGATCCAGTATCGCAATACTATTAATAATAAATATGACTGTGAAGGTACTGAAATTGCTAGAAATGTATATGTAGTCGAACGTTATTTTTTAAGAGCAGATAGCAAGGTAAATAATGATCCAAATGCTGCTTTAGCATTAGCCTGTAAAGCTACCAGCTATTCTGGTGATAATGATCTTAAACTTGATAACTTAAATGGGAACGGTGAGGTCATTATTCCTCGAGTCGACCATTTACACATTTTATTAGGTGTCGCCAGTGACACTGTTGATGCTACCAAATCACCAGCAGTTGCAGGCCAGGATGGGGTACTGGATCGTTTTGGCTACATTAGTATTCCTAATTATTTAGCTTTGGCAACTAAACCTCAGATTGTATCTCTTCAATTAGGGATGCTGGTGCGTTCACCAGATAGTGTGGGGAATAATAGTGCTGTTGACCCAAATAAAAACTATCAAATTTTTGATATTAATAAGCCTTTAATTGCTGACAATAAAAATAATTTGTATATGAGGCAAGTAGTTACCCAAACAGTAGCACTAAGAAATGGATTTGGTATTCAGGAGAATCCTCAATGAAAGCTTTATCTATACAGCGAGGAGCTACTTTAATTGTAGTTCTGGTTATGCTCATCCTATTAACTTTAGTGGGAACCTGGGCAATCAGAGGAAGCTTAACCTCCTTAAATATTGCTACGAATACGCAGGCACAGGCCCTGCTTCAGCAAGCCTCTGATGCCATATTTTTTAGCTTGGAAAATCAGACTTCTGATGATTTTGCGCTAACCAATATGAGGATTGGGGATGGAATGCTGGCTTATGTATTAAGACCGGAAAATAAGGATAAAGAACTTGTATTCTGTATTCGTGGGGGGGATGCGAATACTCTGGAGGGGAGCCGGAATGCAAGTGCTGTCTATTGGGAAGGTAGTCAAATTAAAAATTCTCAACTGGGAAATATCGGCTTTTGCAAAATTTCTCGTAAATCAGACTTCATTAGTGGCCGTTCAGCAGTAATGACGCGAGTGGGCATTCGAGCGGATAGTTCTGGTCTGGATTGGGAACATTTATTGGAAGGAGATGATGCCCAGCTATCAAAAACTCAACAGATCCAGAAAGTGGCAGTCAACGTTATTTCTATTATTCCAAATTTAAGTGAAAGCTCTGCAACAGATATCCAAAACTGCTTATCCAATTACACAAGTTTTTATGATTCTTTGGCCGCCAATAAGACGGTAGCAGAGTGTTTAAAGGATCATAATGTGCCTTATAGCGATCAGGAAATGCAATACACCCTAAGACCTGTAAAAGGAACATCGTAAAGGAATGCTAATGATGAAATATATAAAAAAACAAGTGAATATGACACCATTTTTCCGAAAAACGATTGTCTCTAAATTTAAAGTAGCGGGAATCTCTACAGTATTAACTGCTTTATTATGTGCTGCGCTCCCTATGAGTTATGCAAGCGACATCGAAATTTATAAAGTGCCTGAAGATAGTGTGGGTAGTACGACTTTAATGCTGATGCTCGACTTGTCAGGCAGTATGGGGTATGGGGCAGGATACAGTAATACGTCCATGAGTATTCAGGATGATTATGGTGTATGTGTAGGATCAAGAAGTAGTGTAGTAGAAGATACAACAACAACCCCTCTTTATTCACGTTATTATTGTCCAGTTTCTGCTAGTGCAGCTAATTCTAAAGTCAAGGATTCAAAAACGGGTTGTGAAAAACAGACTAATGGTAGTTACCGATGCTATGACCGTTTGACCCGGTTAAAAGATGGATTAAGAGAAATTCTAGAGGGTACTCCCACAGTGCCTCGGGTAAGCGATAAAATCGTGTTAGGCCTCTCTACTTTTGCCGGAGATAATGGTTATATTCGTGTACCTGCACGTCCTTTGAGTGAAGTAATCCGTTCTTACCAGATAGCAGAAACTTATATTGATCAAGAAGAATATGAGGAAAGAGTTCAAACGGGGACGACGCAAGAAAAATATTATTATGACTTGCCACGGTGGACAAAATATTCGGAAACACGGCTAGAGAATCAAACTTGTATTTTTGGTTTCTGTTGGGGAGGATCTAATGTCAAAAGAACTTATTATCAAACCTGTACCTGGACTAATAATACCTGTTCATGGGGGACACGTACCGAAACGCGTCCTTCAGGATTTAGTGATAGTATTCCTACTACTACCTGTACAGCTGGTAACAACAATGACTGCGTAATTTTCTATGAGAAAAATAAGGAAGGTACACGTGAGGTACCGGTTTATGAAACAGTCATTAAAACTCGTCCTGTAGAAAAAGTCCGTTATGTCACTAAAGAGGTGACCCAGCGTGATCTGCTGTTAGAAACGATCAAAGATCTTAAGGCAAGTGGTGGTACCCCTACACCTTATGCCTATTCAGAAGCTGCAGCATATTTGATGGGGCAGGCTACAAGTAACAGTACTTACAGTGGTTTTAACCTATCAGTAGGAGATGCAAAAGATACGAGTAAAACACGTACTTATTCGGCACCTCAATCCATTAGCGGCCAAGTTAATAATCCAGAAAAAAGAGAATGCAGCGGTCAAGGGATTTATTTCTTGACTGATGGTGAACCGCAGCCTGGCGGTACAGCGATGGGCTGGGATGGTAAAAGCGGCACAGCCCATACTTTAATGTCAACGTCCTTGGGGAATAAAGGAACTCAATTTGATTGCTCTGTAAGTCCTTTGGGAAATCGTAGCGGTTACATGGACTCCAGAAATGGATGGGCATGTGTCGGTAAATATGCACAAGCTTTACTGGACCCTGCAAAAAATCCTGTCGGTTTGAAAATTAAAACTGCTGTCGTAGGGTTTGGTAGCGATTTTAGTGGGGATAGCAATCCTGATGTGCAAGATGCTAAAGATTGGGGAATACTGGGTGGCGGTGGCTGGAAAGCTGGTTCTAACTCTAAAGATATTTCAGACAGTATTAATAAGTTTGTTGAAGAATTGAATAAAGATATTCCATCTATGAGTACCGGATCATCAACGATTCCATTGGATGATTTGAATCCTGCAATTGTACAACCTTATTCTTACTTCCCTCAGTTCGAGCCAAAAGTGAATCCGGTAGACCGACAACAGATCTGGTTTGGTAATTTGAAAAAGTTCCATGTAGTAAATAATGGAGTTTATGCAAGTAAAACGCCTAGCGATTTAACTGTGGTGGTGAAAAAAAGTAAGTTGCAAGATTTAGCTGATATCTGGGCCAAAGCTGGGATTAGTTATCCAGAAAATGCACCAATATTTAAAAAAGGTGGAGCTTTAAGTCAGCTTCCTTTAGGTCTTGGTACTAATACAACGGGTAATACAGTAACTGCGAGAACTCTTTTAACTGACTATAGTTATGATGGAACTAAACCTGTAGCTGAGCAAGTTTCTCGTAATTTAGATCTAGTCAAAATTGATCATACTTATACAACCAATGCAAAGACTAAAACAGATGGTAATTATTCAAGAGCATTGATGAGCCTGCTTGGTTTTAATATTCCGAGTGATATTTCTACAAATGATCTGGATCTTTCTACCTATACAGCTACCGTAAGACAAATGGGAAGTGTTCTACATTCCCGACCTATCCTGATTACGCAGCAAGGTAAAGCGGTGGCCGTGAAAGACCCTAATACAGGTAAAGTTAGTATCGAAAGTGAAAATCGTGAAGACTATGTCCTGTTTGGTACTACTCAAGGTTTGGTGCACGTAGTAAATACAGAATCTGGTATAGAAAAGTTTTCTTTTGTGCCTAAAGAAATTATAGAAAACCAGTCAGAGACATTTAAAAATGAAGGTGGAAATCTGGCAGGGGGGAAAGATGCTCTGTATTACGGTATGGATGGTGAATGGACAGCACATACTGAGTATGTCAGTAAAAGTGATGGAACATTAACGGTAAAAGGTTCTTCTCGTACTGATTTGGATGGGAATACAGAAAATCTAAGTGGTAAGCAATGGGTATATGGCGGAATGCGAATGGGTGGACGTAGCTATTACGCCCTAGATCTGACCGATATTAATAGTCCAAAAATTAAATTCCATATTGATCCAAGCGCAGGCAAAGTATATTCGCAAAAAAATCCTGCCGGTAAGTCTTTTAGTGCATTAAGTAAAATGGGCCAGAGCTGGTCTAAACCAAGCCTTGGCTATATTAACTGGCAAGGCAAACGTAAACTCGTCATGATTGTCGGAGGAGGGTACGATGCGGGTGGAGTTGATGGAGATGGTTTGAAGGTCAATGGTATCCGTACGGGTTATGCTGGATATGAAATCTACAATTACAAACAGGAAAATGCCACTTCAACCAATAAAGAAATTGGTGCAGGCGTGTATATGTTTGATGCTGATACCGGGGATCTATTATGGAATGCAGACTCTAGTACTAATGATCACTTAAAATATAGTGTTGTAAGTCAGATTCGTACTGTAGACCGTAATAATGATGGAGTGATTGACCATTTATATTTTGGTGATCTTGCGGGACAAGCGTTTAGGGTGGATTTCAAGAATGATGGTGCGACGACATTTACTGCACAAGCTAACAGGATTTTAAATCTGCATCAAAATAATGGTACTAGTCCGCGTTTTTATACGATGCCAGCCTTCACGGCTCACTATAGCGCAGGTAGTAATGCTATGTATGGCGGAAATATTGTAGTCGCTACCTTTGTGTCTGGTAATCAGAGTTCGCCATTGGTAGGTACAGTAGATTCGGCACAGAAGAAAGATCCTCTAGGTTTACAATACGATGCTGCCTATGCGATCTATGATTATGATGCTTATCCAAGTACTGCTGAAGGACGTTATCCAACTTCAAATATGGAAGCAAGAACATTGGCTAGTAGCTCCGCTACCAGTCCAGCCCCTACCCAGCTGAGATATGTCAATAACGCTACGTCTTCAACTACAGTAAATAAAACTAGTGGGTGGGGAGGCTGGTATTATGTGTTTAATAAAAAGTTTGATGGTAGTGAAGCTGCAGCAAACATTATTAAAGGTCTAACTACTCCAATTGCTTTAGAGGGTAGTCTATATGTTACTCAATATGACGCATCTAATAATGGTACTACTTCAAGTTGTGGTGCTGGGGTAAAAGGGCATAGTTTTACACAGCGTTTATGTTTGCCAACAGGTGTATGTAAGCAGGATGCGAATTACACTTATAATTTAGGATCAGGCATTGTAAGTCCAAATGTGGGCAGTACAGATAATGATCCAAATAAACGGAGTCTGGTGGTACCTGATCCAAATGATGTTTGCTCAGGACCTAACTGTAGTCCATGTAAAGGTGCGGCATGTGGAGCAAATGGAAAGTTCCTGGAAACAGGCGGTTCCTTACGTTTTATTCCAAATCGTTGGTATGAAAAATATGCACAATAATCATTGGACTATGCGTATGCCGCAACAAGGATTTACATTAATTGAATTAATGGTGGTGGTTGCAATTGTGGCTATTCTTGCCACCATTGCAATCCCGAGTTATCAGACTCATACCCGAAAGGCAATCGCTGGTCAGGCCCAGCAGGAAATACAAAAGCTAGCAGAGCAGTTGGAGCGTCATAAAGGTAAAAATTTCAGCTATTTAGGTTTTGATCCTAGCTATTTGTATAAAGATAATAGTGGAAATTTAATTGGTTATAGCACAACTAACGCGCAGCTAAACCTACCTTTAAATAGTACTGGAACTGCTGTCAAATATATTATTTCAATTCGAGATGGAACGGAGAGTGCCAAACTTTTAACCAATACTAATGCGCTCGGACAAAGATGGGCTATTAAAGCAGAAAGCCAAGATCCGAATAATTTTACCTTTCTTATGACGAGTACAGGAATCCAGTGTAAAAATCAGACTAGAGCAAATGTATCTTATACAGGGTGTGGCACAGGAGGGGTGAGTACATGGTAAGAAACCGGTTAGGATTTACTCTTATTGAACTGATGTTAGTGGTAGCGGTTATTGCTATTCTTGCAGCAGTAGCTCTTCCTTCTTATCAGGAGCATGTAAGAAAGACAAAGCGTACAGAGGTACAGGCCGAGTTAATTGACATAGCAAGTAGATTGCAACAATACAAGTCAACTAATTTTAACTATAAGATTAATGCAACAACTGCGATTGATTTAACTAAGTTAGGCTTTCCTTCAGCTACTCCTTTATCTCAAAATGGTTTGTATACACTTAATTTAAGTTTTAATACAGCAGCAACAAGCTGGGTGCTAAGTGCTGTACCTTCACCCACAGGAAGTCAGAAGAATGATGGGGTAAGTTGTTTGGATGATACTGGTCAACGTTACTGGTCAAAAGTAACAGCGACTGCCAGTGCCTGTGGTAGTGCTTTAGCAGTAAATTCAAACTGGGACGGTCGCTAAATTCAAAATTGTAGCCAACCCACTTTTAATCTTTCATTCAGGGCAAAGTTCAAGTAAAATACTGCCCTCTATGAAAGGGGTTTGAAATGTATCGATGGTCGATGCAGGGATAATCCGTAAAAACTNNGAAGATCGTATTCAGATTGGACAGTTGCGTTCAGCATATGGATTAAATGGGTGGCTCTGGGTCTATTCCAATACAGAACCTATGAGCAACATATTTGACTATCTGCCTTGGTACATTGAGACCAAAGCAGGTTGGCAAATTGTCGATGTAAAACGTTGGAAACCACATGGTAAAGGCCTGGTTGTTTCGCTGAAAGGTGTGAGTGATCGCACTGGCGCAGACGAACTGGTTGGCTCCAATGTCTGGATCTCTAAATCGCAACTGCCTCAAGCAGGCGTAGATGAGTACTATTGGTCTGATTTAAAAGGTCTAACTGTGTTAGGTCTGGACGATCAGGAACAAGAAGTCAATCTCGGTCAAATTTTTGAGCTGTTTGAAACAGGTGCTAACGATGTGATGGTGGTTCGCGCAACTGCCGACAGCATCGATGGCGAAGAGCGAATGATCCCATGGCATAAAGATGTGGTGCAACGCGTTGATCTTGAAGCTGGTCGTATCTACGTCAATTGGGGCGTAGACTACTAAGAATTTTTCGGAAATACGGGAGTCTGCGATGTTTTTTGCAGTCATTACGCTTTTTCCTGAAATGTTTGAAGCGATTACAGCCTATGGGATTAGCGGGCGCGCAGCAAAACGTGAGTTGATGCAAATTCATTGCATCAATCCTCGCGATTATGCGACGGGCAACTATAAACGCGTGGATGAACGTCCATTCGGTGGTGGTCCGGGTATGGTGATGATGGCTGAGCCTCTGGCAAAAGCAATCCAGCATGCCAAAGAGCTTGCAAGGCAAGCGGGTGCAGTTCAGGTTCCTGTGGTGTATATGTCACCGCAAGGAAAAACCTTAAACGAAACTGCGGTACAGGATTTTGTCAAATATGACGGAATCATCGTACTGTGCGGACGTTATGAAGGCGTCGATGAACGTTTGATCCAGCAATACGTTGATCAGGAATGGTCAATTGGAGATTACGTCTTGTCGGGTGGTGAACTGCCTGCGATGGTTTTATTGGACAGTATTATCCGGAGACTTCCGGGTGCCATGTCTGATGAACAGTCACACGTGCAAGACTCATTTGTGGATGGTCTTCTAGATTGCCCACAATATACCAAGCCAGATCATTTTGAAGGTTTGGATGTGCCTGAGGTGTTAAAGTCCGGGCATCATGCCAATATTGAAAAATGGCGGTTTTTGCAGCGATATCAGCGTACACTTGAACGCCGCCCAGAGTTGGTGGAAAAAGTCGAGTTGACCAAGCAGCAGAAAAAATGGCTAAAAGATTTGTAAGATATTGATGAGTGATCATTTCTGTCTTCAAGCAAGTACTTAAAATTATTTAAGTATTCTTTAATAGGCTCTTTATGGTTGAGATGGTCAACTATAAAGGGAAAGATAATCGGGTGTATGCGCTTTAGCCTCTATACCCAGCGATGATCAGACCTCTTCTGACTCGCACATATTGGAGATACCCCATGAGCGGTAAGCATCCTTTAGTTCAAGTAATTGAAAACGCACAATTGAAACAAAACATCCCTGCTTTTGCACCAGGTGATACAGTTATTGTTCAAGTTAAAGTAAAAGAAGGCGACCGTGAGCGTTTACAGGCGTTCGAAGGCGTTGTAATTGCTAAGAAAAACCGTGGTTTGAACTCTGCGTTCACAGTACGTAAAATTTCTAGCGGTGTTGGCGTTGAGCGTGTATTCCAAACTCACTCTCCAATCGTTGCTGGTATCGAAGTGAAACGTCGTGGTGACGTTCGTCGTGCTAAACTTTACTACCTACGTGAATTGTCTGGTAAAGCTGCACGTATTCGTGAAAAATTACCAGCTCGTAAAACTAAAGCTTAATTTTAAGCTTTATACGAGTAAAAAAATGCGCCTTTGGGCGCATTTTTTATGCCTAATTTTTATGTAGATTTATTCGAAATGTTCCTGCAAAGGCAAGATCATAGCATCTAAAATATCCAAGAAAATTTTATGAATAAACATCAGGAATAATACAAAATATCCCCAAGACTGGAATCCTGCATTAAAAAGTTGAATGCAAATAAAACATTGTGTGATAACCAGTAAAATACTGATCCATACATTTGCGATAATATGTCGATGACAAGAGGGGCAATAATAAGGCTCATATTTTTTAAATTGAAAAGGATTAATGACTTTTCGTTTGCAGCAGGGGCAGGTTCTTTTAAATTTGTTTTTGATTTCTATAGAACGTATCTGCATTTATTTTATTTCACACTTATTTTTTTATATTTGATGAATATTTTATATGCAGTTTGATCATGATTAACAAGTAAATTTTAAGAAAAAAATTAGCGAAAAGTAAGATAGAAAAGCCTCTGGATGAATAGAGGCTTGGGTGGTTTTATAAACCTTGCAGTTTTAAACGGTTGGCATGCTGACGATAGGCAGCAACTGGATCAGGCGCAAAGGTACCTTTAATGCCAAACAACAAGTTGATTTCATCCAGATGATTCCATGGAAAATCATCACGAATCGTTTTACCAAATTTGGCGCTGCATACCGAGACGATTCCATCATTTGCGCCAGCCTTGCTCGCAGAAAGTAGATCCAAGGCTTTCATGGCGGCATCGCTGACATCTAGGGGATTGGTAACGGGTTGATTGCCCGTCATTGAATACAGTGCAATGCCTTGGTCTGTATATTTGCCTTCACCACATGGGCTCAGCGAAAGCCCGAGTTTAAAGCGTTGGTTAAATTCGGCTGTGCCTTCAATCGACGTGCTGTGTCCTGCTGCCAGAGTATTATGTGGGAAAGCTTGACTGTCTAAGCCTTGTGCCCACATGATGACGTTGCCAAAACTGCTGATCAGGGTATTGAGCAGTTCAGATGTTCCGGTTTGATTAGCAAGTCGCATGACATCAGAGGCGACAATGGTGCCTTGGTTGGCACCCCCCACAGTCATCACGGAGGCTACATGTTGCGGTATCACCCCGGCTGCATAACGCACGCTATGCGCACCATGACTATGACCAATTAAATTCAGTTTTTTGGCGCCGGTGATTGCCATGACTTCTTTCAGTTGCTCCACATATTGTTCACCTCTGATTTCGCTGGAATTGAAAGGTGAGATGCGGGTGGCAAAGGCAGTTGAACCGTTACGGGCTAAATCTGGCAAAATTTGATACCAATAATCCATGCCTAAGGCATCAAAACCAATTCGATTAAAGCCGACCATGCCATGTGCAAATACAATCGGGTATTGTGTTTTTGCATAATTGGACACGACAAATCTGGATTCTGCTTGCTGCAAATTGGAAGCCTGCACATATTGGCCCGCAAATAACACGCAGCATAAGGTTATAAAATGCGTTCTAATTTTCATAAAGTTCCATTTTGGCGGTTTAAAAATTAGAAAATCCCTGTGCATTGGGATGACAGGGATGAGATTGAATTACAGGCCTTGCAATTTGAGCCGGTTGGCATGCTGGCGATAAACATCGACTGGGTCTGGAGCAAAGATATTTTTTAATCCGAGGAACTGGTTCACTTCATCCAGATGGTTCCAGTTGTAGTTATCCCGAATGGTTTTACCGAATTTGGCACTACAGCGGGAGACCAGACCATCATTTTCCTTGCCGCCATCAATGAGTAGAGCTGTAACTGTCAAGGCTGAATCAGGATCGAGCGGATTGGTGACTTGACCTATACCGGTAAATGAATAATGACGAATATCACCGTCTTTTTCCTTACCTTCACCGCAGGCGGTGGTTGGCATACCGAGCGGATATTTCTGGTTGAATTGAGCGGATCCTGCCAGGGTCAGGCTGCTACCACCGGCCAGAGAATCATGCGGGAAACTGTTCGGATCCAACCCTTGTGCCCAGGTGATGGCCTTAGACACCAGGTTGATACCACCGACTAAAGGCCCTTGTATCGGTGTACCTTCTGCTTGCAGGATCAGGTCTCCAACCGGGGAGCCCTTATGCGGAGCACCGACAGAAGTCAGGGAAGCGACTATTCCATTCCCTGCACCTGCGACATAACGAATGGTCGGGCCGCCATGCGAATGACCGATCAGATTGACTTTCTTTGCACCGGTAATGGCCAGAATTTCATTTACTTGCTCTAAAAGTTGCTCACCACGAATTTCCGATGAGTTAAAAGGCGAGACACGTGTTGCCCAGACATTGCCGCCATTACGCGCCAGATCCGGTAAAATCTGATACCAGTAATCCAGTCCAAACTGGTCAGTACCGATCCGGATGAAACCCGCCATCCCATGTGCAAAGACAATCGGATATTGTGTCTTGGCATATTGTGAACTGGCTTTTGCTGTGACCTGATTGGCCTGGGTGGATGCTTGGGTGCTGAGACATGTACCTGCCAGCAGCAGGCCAGTGATTAATATTCCGAATTTCATTATATTTTCCTCACTTGTGTTGTTTTAACGGGATGATCCTCATCCGGTTCTGTAGAGTTCCCCGAGTTGACAGGAACTAGGTTTTCCAAAATTTGTTGATTAATCCATTAGATCTATTTATAAAGATGAGTGATTTATAAGCCTTGCAGCTTGAGCCGGTTGGCATGTTGGCGATAGAGTGCGATCGGATCCTGCGCGAAAGGGCCCAAAATACCGAAAAACTGGTTTACTTCATCAAAATGATTGTGGGCATAATCCTGACGAATGATTTGGCCATAACGTCCGCTACACAGCGGCAGAGCACCATCATTGGCTTCTCCTTTCAAGAAACTGCTACCTAAAGTCACGACTGTAGACTCAATTACATCCAAGAAATTAGTTGCCTGCCGGTTGCCCATCCAGGAATAGTGGTAAATTCGATTTGGCGTGAGTTTGCTGCCCTGAGACTGACAGTCTTTGGGAATGGCAGAGGAGCCATATTTCATATTGAAAGCCTGAATCGCCTCTGGGTTCATAGCTTCCAGTGCTTCGATCATACTGACCGGATACTGGTTAGCTGTAACCAGATTCATGCTATGTCCCAGAATTGTACCGATGGCATGGATAAAGGGTGCAAGGAGGAGTGTCTGGCTGGCATTGACAAAAACTGGTGTGCCTTGCATAGCGCCCGCAATAGCGGTTAAGGAGGCAGCTTTATGTGGCGCAACGCCCTCGATATATTGAATCGTTGGGCCACCTTGGCTATGCCCAATCAGATTGACTTTCTTCTGACCAGTTAATGCCAGTACTTCATCAATTTGCATCAAGAGCTGTTCACCGCGGAGTTCATTGGACGCAACAGCAGACAATTCGGCAGAAAATACCCGTGCACCATGCCGGCTCAGGTCTTGGGGAATCTGATACCAGTAATCCAGACCGATGCTCTCCGTTCCAATCCGGTTAAAACCCAGACCAAAACCATGAACAAAGACCATCGGATATTTTGTCCTGGCATAACTTGAAAGGACAAAATTGCTTTTATATTGCTGTAATGCCGCGGCTTGCACAGGAGCAGTTACTAGGGAAACCAGTAGCAAAAAGCTTAAGTAAGATATTATTTTTTTCATTGCAGCTTCCCGATCACGGATAGGTCAAATAAAAAATAATCAGAAAAAAGCCTATATCTCAGCTGAAATATAGGCACTCTGGGGTTATAAACCTTCTAATTTGAGCCGGTTGGCATGCTGGCGATAGAGGGCGACCGGATCGGGTGCAAACATCCCCTTCAGACCAAACATCATGTTGGCCAGGTCAGTATGATTGAGTTTGTACTGGTCATGAATCACCTTGCCCATGAACGCACTACAACGTGACACCATGCCGTCATTGTCTTTACTGCCATAAGATAAAGGGCCGAGCTGCATCAGGATCGTGTCAATATCCAGTGCATTGGTGGCTTGGGCCACACCCGTCCATGAATAATAATGGATGCCTTTACTGTCTTTCTGCTTTAAATTTTTATTGCAGTTTTCTGTGGATGCCAATACACCATCTTTGACCACCTGCTGCGCCACTGTGGCATTAAAAGTATTTGAGCCGGTCTGGGTCAGGGATTTCATGGAAGCATCAAAATCAATTTCCAGTTCAGGTTTAAACTGGCCCAGTGCAATCAATGGACCAATAATATAATCACCTAAAATGTTAAAGGCGGTACGCGTCAGGCTATTGTTCTGAATATCATCTGCCACTTTGGAGCCATGGTAGGTTCCTGCAACGCCGGTAATAGAGGCGATATACTGCGGCTGGGTCGCTGCAACATACAGCACTGTTGGTCCACCATGGGAATGGCCAATCAAGTTCAGTTTTTGCTTTCCGGTAATTGCCAGAACCTCTTCAACCTGATGGATTAGTTGTTCACCGCGATGCGCCGTTGTATTTGCTGGAGACAATTGTGCCGCAAAGACGGTTGAGCCATTACGTGCCATATCTGGCAGAATCTGATACCAGTAATCCAGCCCGATACTATCGGTGCCAATGCGTGACCAGCCTAGCCAGCCATGCACCATCAAGATCGGATATTTGGTCTTGGCATAGTCAGACCGACTCTTTTCGATGACTTGTGTTGCACTCGCTGCAGCCTGAGTCTGTGCAGAAAAACTGAATCCCAGAGTAGTCGCTAAAGCCACAGTCAGTAACTGGGCTGTCTTGCTGAAAGTATGCATAGCTGTCCCTTTTTTAATTCTATCTTTATTCAAGCAATCATTGCTTTTTGTAGAGTGTCGCAAGCCACAAATCAGACGATGAAAATACAGTTTCGGCCTTCAGTGGCTAAGCAAATTTTCTTTTAATGAAGCGGTATTTTTTCACTTCAGAGGTCTAAAACCATGTCATTTGGGGACATGCAGGACAGGAGGAATTTACATTGTAAGTATGTGTTTTATTTGCAGATGTATTTAAATAAAAAGTCTTTGAAATAATTGAAATTTGTCTAAGTTATTTTGTGTAAATTCGAAATATTTAGAAACAACTATAAAAGATCATTTTGAGAAAAAATATAAAGTTATCAAAAGGGCATTTATAAAAAAGCCATCAACAGGTGATGGCTTTTAGGCTTAGTCAGCAAAGGGCAGCTTGGCTCCCTGATCATGAACCTGTTCAAAGGTTTCTACCCGCAGCTGTTCTTGCGGTGTATTAAAATGTTTGCTGCGAAGTTGGGCAATGGCTTGCTGTTTGGCAGTATCGGACATGCCGGACTGGGTAATCTGATCCCGTTCATCTAAATAGCCCGTCACCCGGTTTTTCCAGTCGCTGCGTTGCACATCCAGTTGTTCCAGACGTTGTGTTGCTTCAGCACCGACCAGATTTATCCGCATCTGCCGGATTTCATCACGGGAACCACCACGGGCTTTAATATCAGCGGTGAGTTTGCGCAGATCTTCCAGTTTATTCAGTTGTTCCAAATTTTCCTGCCAGTCCTGCGGAAGCTGCTGAAACAGTGCTTTGAGCTTTTGCGCTTTTTCAGTCTCCGTTAAGCTTTTGTCTGCCAGTACACTCATCCGGTCCAGGGTATATTCATGATAGGCATCTTCTGTACCGAACAAGCCTTCGATTTCATACTTGGAAAAGTATTGCTGGCGCAAATTTTGGGTACTGTTATAGATGCTACGATAATAGGCAGGATCTTCCTGATTCAGCCCAGTCGGTGCAGTGAGCTGGCCTAAACCCTGACGATACTGGAGATAACGATCCCATAAATCCAGAATTTGCGAGAGTGCCGGTTCTTTATGATTCTGGCGAATATAGGCTTTAAAATCCTGCTGGATCTGTTGCAGATTTTTTTCACCGAACTGGGTAATAAAATATTCAAAACAGTTGCGGGTCTGTTCATTCACGAGCAGACGGTTGCTGGCGTCTAGCTGCATCTGACAATTAATTTCGGTATCTTGCTGGCTGGCACTGGGGAAGGCTGCATTGGCAGGGCCATTGACCAAGAGTGCGGTTTGCTCTGCCTGAGTTTCAGTTAAAGGCGTTTTTGTCCCGGTATCCGCCTGGGTATTTTCTTTTGGAGACAGCCATAAGATCAGTGTGAGAATACACAGCACCAGCAAAGCCAGAATGATCCATATTTTATATTTCTGCATATCCTATGCACCTATTTTCTCGTTATTTCATTATTTTTAGAGGTCTAAGCTTGTTAAAAGCATTGAGTTGTTCAAACCGGCTCAATATGCCATAAAAATCATTAGAAACTATAGAAAAGTTGTAAATCCTCTCGCAGGGTTTTACCATGGCGCCAATTTATAAAATGTCTGATTTTTTGCCATGAAAGCATCATCTCCTAAAATTCAGCGTCGTCATCTCAGTGGTGTCTTCCTGCTTAATAAGCCTTTGGGCATCAGTTCCAATGCTGCATTGCAAAGAGTCCGCTGGTTGTACCGTGCACAAAAAGCCGGCCATACTGGTGCGCTGGATCCGTTGGCATCCGGTTTATTGCCCGTGTGTTTGGGGGAGGCGACCAAGTTTTCGCACTATTTATTAGATTCGGTCAAGCGTTATCAGACGACCGTATTTTTGGGGCATAGTACCACCACGGGCGATGTGGAAGGCGAGGTGCTTCTGGGAAAAGCAGTTCCTGAACTCTCGGAAGCCTTGATTCAGGACACATTGGCACAGTTTATCGGGGATATCCAGCAAGTGCCGCCGATGTATTCGGCACTGAAAAAAGAAGGCCGTCCTTTATACGAACTGGCGCGTAAAGGCATCGAGATTGAGCGTGAAGCACGCCCGATTACGATTTTAGCGATTGAGCTTTTATCCTTTACCGAAAACAGTATTACGCTGGATATTACCTGTTCTAAAGGCACTTATATCCGGGTATTGGGTGAAGATATTGCTAAAGCACTGGGAACCTACGGTCACCTGACTTATCTGCACCGCATTAAAACCGGTCATTTTGATTTGATTCCGAGTTATACCATTGAATATCTGGAAAGCCTGAGTGAAGCAGAGCGCGATGCACTGTTGTTGCCAGCCTATGCACCAGTTGATCATTTTCCAAAAGTGCAGATACCCAAAGGTCGGGCAGAATATTTTAGCCGCGGCATGGAAAGCAATATCGAACATGAAGCAGCTGAACAGGTGCTGGTTTTTGATGGCGAGAAATGTCTGGGTCTGGCAGAAATTACCGACAAAAAACGTCTGGTACCCAAACGCGTCCTGAACCTCTAATCAAGTCAATAGATGGAAATTGAGATCATCATCAGTCTGGTTGTCTTTGCATTTTTTGCAGGGGCGATTGATGCTGCCGTGGGCGGTGGTGGTCTGATCCAGATCCCGGCAATTATGGGGAGTTTACCGCATTTACAGCCTGCTACGGTCTTTGGCACCAATAAGCTCGCGTCCATTTGTGGCACCGCGTCTGCGGCATTTTCCTACCTGCGTCAGGTAAAACTGCCGTGGCTGCTCTTGGGCGTGATTGCACTGTGCAGTTTTGTCAGTTCTTTTATTGGTGCAGCTAGCGTTACGCTAATTCCAGTCGAGATCCTTAAGCCTTTTGTGCTGGTCATGTTGATCGTGATCGCAATCTATACCTTGATGAAAAAACAGTTTGGCCAGGTGCATACCGAACAAAAACTGAATCGGAAAATGCTGATTCTGGCCGCTTTGGGCAGTCTGGCGATAGGCTTTTATGATGGTATCTTTGGTCCGGGCACCGGTAGTTTCTTTATTTTCTTTTTTATTCGCTATTTGAGCGTCGACTTCCTGCATGCATCGGCCTTATCGAAAATTGCTAATTTCACCACCAACCTGGCCGCCTTAAGCTTTTTTATTCCCAGTGGCAATGTGCTGTTTATGGTCGGGGCAATGATGGCGATAGTCAATATTTGTGGTTCCTTGGTCGGGGTGCGTTTGGCATTTAAATATGGCAGTGGCTTTATCCGGGTTTTATTTTTGATTCTGGTCAGTTTGCTGATTTGCCGGATGGCATACCAGATGTTTTTTTAGATCTAAACCCGATGTAAATCATTCTCGATATTAAAATTTCTTAACAAATCACTGTATAAACTGCGTCTAAACCTGTTCTGAAAATCTTCTAGAATCAATGATATGAAAAATAAAACAATCGGAGAAATATCGGAATGACGACTATTTTTGAAGCATTAAGAGAGAGTCATGAGATTCAGCGTGATCTTGCAGAAAAACTATTACAGACTTCCGGGGATACACCAGAACGCCGTGAGCTGTTCAAGCAACTGAAAAATGAATTATTTGCGCATGAAGCTGCGGAAGACCGTTATTTTTATATTCCCTTGATGATGACTGATTCAGGCCTGAATATTACCCGCCATGCTTTAGCTGAACATCATGAAATGGACGAAATGATCGAGGAATTAACTGTAACTGAATTGAGTAATCCAGGCTGGATTGCCATGGCCAAAAAACTTTCCGAAAAAGTGCATCATCACTTAAAAGAAGAGGAACATGGTTTCTTCCAGCAGGCCGGTAAAATTCTGGGTGAAGAGCAGAAGACCGCTTTAGCAGTGCAGTATAAGAATGAATACCAGCGTTATAAAGACATGAAAAAAGATATGCTGGTACAAAGCTAAGCTTTGAATTCAAGTCGAACAAATAAAAAAGATGGCTGTAGTGCCATCTTTTTTATGTCTTCTATATTTTGCTTTCAAAGCAAGTAAAAACACAGAATGGATAGGATATTTAATCAGTTGTTCAAATTCCAATAAGGCTTTTAGGTATTCTTTTCTGCTGATCCTTGACGGGCGGCACGTACAGTCACACCGACTGATGCTAGCATGATACAGATCAGTGCCACGGCCTGAAGAAGCGTAATTTTTTCGCCTAATAGTACAAAACCGGCCAGTGCAGCCAAAGCCGGAGACAGGCTGGACAGGGTGCCATAGCTGGTTTTATTCAAATGCTGAAGTGCCTTTAAATCCAGAGCATAAGGAATGGCTGTTGCCAGTACAGCAATAGTAATTGCCTTGCCCCAATACTGGGTGTCTATCAAGGCAGGAGCATTGTTATACAGTCCGATTGGTAACAGGCATAAGGCTGAAATACTGATCGCAATAGTCAGTGCATGCATGCCGATATTTTGCTGCACCACACGTTGGCCAAAGAAAATATACAATGCCCAGCATAAACCCGCACCTAAAGCACAGGCAGCGCCGAGCAGGTCGAAATTACTACTATTGGCTTGATCCCAGGGCACCATTAACTCAATGCCTAAAATGGCCATCAATACCCAAATATAGTCACTACGATGTTTAATCGAAATGAGGGCTAGGCCGAGCGGACCAATAAATTCCAGACCAACTGCAATTCCCTGCGGTAATCTTCCGAGGGACAGGTAGAATAAAATATTCATGACCCCTAAAGCGGCGCTATAGCAGAGCAAATCCCGCCATTTCAAAAAAGGCAAACGGGAAATAATTTTCCAGGAACGGAACATTACCCCAACAATAATTGCTGCAAAGCACAGCCTTAAAATGGTCACAGTAATCGGATCCAGCACACTAAACAGCTGTTTGGCAAAAGATGCACTGATCTGGTAGGAGGTCATGGATAAGACCATGAACAATACGGCAAGGAGTTGGGCGTTTGGCATGGAAGCAGCTTCTACCCAGAGCGGGTGAAAATGAGAAATAGGGCAAAGTGAAATTATAGCAAACTGGTTAATTTTTAATGAGTAGGGCAAGGAAATATTTTGCCGAGGCGAACTTAAATTTTGATTCAATCAAGTTAAGTTTTGGCCCGATCAAATACCTAAAGATTTTAAATTCAAAGTTAATCTTCTATGTAATTGCGGTTACAAATTAATCAATTTTTAAATTGATCTTGTTTTTATATTTATTAAAATATCTTAGACCTCGTGATTCGGGTTAGCTTTAAAATAACAATGAAAACATCTTAGATCCCATGTTTCGGGACAGTATTAAAATAACAATATCAAATAATTAAGGTAGATAATAATGAAATTAAGAATACTTTCTTGCGCCATTTTGAGCTGCATGCTGGCAGCATGTGGCGGTGGCTCCGACAGTTCTGATAATAATGAACCAGTCACTAGTCAACCGGCACCGACCAATCCTGGAACCCCGGGTGATGGAGCATCAGACACCATTTCTGAATTCTATAACTATCAATTCAACTTACCGAATATTGATGGATCAGAGATGGAATCGCAAAAACTTCTATCAGCGAGTCATAAAAATAAAATTACTGACGGCATATTATATGCGGATGATAACAGCGCTGTTGATACTGAATACGCTCTTGAAGAAGATATGATCTTCTCAACTTATGTCACAACAAAAGGGGTGTTCCCTGCAGATCGCACCCGTACAGCATTAGGCTATAAGCTGGAAAAAATATTAGAAAATACGACGACTCAATTTAAGAGTCGTCCTGTGACGATACCAGAGAACAATATTAGCAATCATCGACACATAGCATGGTATGACCTGTCTGGTAAAGCATTAACTGAACGTACTAATATTGCTGTGGTGAAAATGTATGATGATCCTGCGACCAGAGTGTTCTTTAACAGTGATAATACGACAGCTGAGCGTAAGTACTATAATGAGTTTGCAACCAGTTTCGTCGATTTGCAGAAGGCCCGCAAATTCCCGAATGGATCTAAATGTTTCCGTCTTCTGGCTGAACATCCTGAAGAAGAATATATTGAATTTGATCCGGAAGTAAAAACTGGCTTTAGCACACTTGCTGAATGGCAGGCACAAGCGTCTGTCCAAGAAATGGCAAAAACGATTCTAGATGGCACGATGGCTAACTTGAAATATAAAAAGGCAGAATATAAAGACGATGCTATGCAATATTACAAATATTTCGGTGCGATCGAATATCAAGGCGGAATTTATTCAGTTGATTTCTCGGAACATGGGGAACATATTGATCACGACGACTATATTGCTCAATCAAGACAGGCTGCCTTGGATGACTTGAATAAACAAGAAGGTGTAACTTCTTTAATGATCAAATGGACAGAATACAATTATGATCAGCTTGCCTCTGGATGTGATGGCTATAATGTGACAGCAGCGACTGCATTAAATACTGCGATTAAAGACGCAACACCACGTTAAAATTTGAAAATAAGTGATCTTAAATAAAGGCGCTCTAGCGCCTTTATTTTTACTCAAGATTTTTGTCTTTGGGTCGTCACCGTACAGCCTACCGAAGCACTGATAATCGTGGCCAATGCCAGCCATTGTGTCCACAATAAAGTCTCGCCTAGAAAGACCAGCCCCGAGAGTGCGGCAATGGCGGGTTCCAGACTCATCAAGGTGCCGAAACTAAGTGCGCTTAAATTTCTTAGTGCAATCATTTCTAGGCTAAAAGGCAGGGCACTAGCCAGTACTGCCAAAGCCACAAAATACAACAAACTCATCGGTTCAAAAGTATGTGCCGGCATGCCTGCCAAGAGCGCAATCGGCATCAGCACCAGCATGCCGACAAACATGCCCAAGCATACAGTATGATTGCCAGAAACGCCCGAAGGTCTTTGGCCGGCAACGATATATAAGGCCCAGCAGGCACCGGCACCCAAGGCGAATGCAATCCCGATCGGGTCAAGCGGCTGGGCAGCCTGATCAAAAGGAAATAGCAGAACCAAGCCCAGAATCGCCAGTCCGACCCAGACAAAGTCGAATTTTTGCCGTGCATAAAACAGGGCAACACTTAAGGGGCCAATGAATTCAAAAGAGACGGCAATTCCCAGCGGTAGGCGATCAATCGATAGGTAAAACAGTAGATTCATGCCAGCCAGGGCAAGGCCATAACTGATAATGGCCGGCCACTTGATCTGTCTGAAATGGATTTTCCAAATTTTAAAAATCAGTGCCAAAATCATAGCGCCTAACAGCAGACGCATTGCGGAAACAGTCAGAATGGGAAATTGACCGAACAGATATTTGGCAAAGGAGCCACTGCTTTGCATACTGATCATGGCGATCAACAGAATCAGCGGCGCTTGCACCATCGGTGCGATTTTAAAATTCAGCATGACTAAATAGGTTTCGATTGCTCGAATAGCGGAAGAGCAGCATAAGCTGAAAAAGGTTTAAAAATACAAACCTTAAAAATAAAAAACCACAGCCCGAGAGCTGTGGTTTTTTTACAATATTGAATTAGAACAATACGCGTGCGCGGATTGTACCTTCAACATTCGAAAGCATATCAAGTGCTTCATGAGATGCAGCAGCATCGACATCCATCACCAGGTAACCGACATCACCTTTAGTCATCAGTGACTGACCAGAGATGTTGATGCCTTGTTCAGCAAACAGGTTGTTGATCTTAGACAACACGCCCGGAATATTTTGGTGGATGTGCAGTAAACGGTGTTTGCCTTCAGTCAANNGTCATGAAGTTACGTGTAGACGGAACATCAGGAACGTGTAGGGAAACCACATCGGCATTTGCCAAAAGTTCGCCCAAGCTACCGACTTGACGTGCATTACCTAAAGGCAATTTAGTCACTGTATCGAAATAGATCACTTTCATACCCATGCTTTCAGCAAGTACAGAAAGTTGTGAACCAATTGAACCGTAACCTACGATACCTAAAGTTTTACCACGTGTTTCGAACGAACCAACTGCAGATTTGTTCCAGCCGCCTGTGTGTGTGTCTGCTGATTTTTCAGGTACACGACGTAGAAGAAGAATTGCTTCAGCAAGTACAAGTTCAGCCACTGAACGCGTATTTGAGTAAGGTGCGTTAAAGACTGGAATACCGCGACGCATTGCAGCGTCCAGGTTCACCTGGTTGGTACCAATACAGAAACAACCGACAGCAATCAGTTTGTTCGCAGCTTCAAAGACTTCTTCAGTCAATTGAGTACGGGAACGAATACCGATGAAGTGAGCATCTTTGATCGCTTCTTTCAACGCTTCACCCTCAAGCGCAGTTTTACGATAATCGATGTTGGTATATCCAGCAGCATTTAGAGTGTCGATTGCATTCTGGTGAACGCCTTCTAACAACAAGAAACGGATTTTATCTTTAGGTAGAGATAGATGTTGGCTCATTACGGCTCCGCTACAAAGGCCAAATTTAGTCGCGGTATAATAGCACAGGAAAAGCGCACTTATACATTTCCTTGATGACGCTCACATCAGCTATTCTGGCAAGATATATTGATAATAATGATCATGGTGTTTGATTTAAATCTGCATTTTCAAAGGTATATTATCAAAATTGTCATTTTTCGAGGGAAACGCTAAAAAATAGCTTATAATATTGCGCCATGCTTTTAAAGCAGCGTGATCCGGTGCTTTAATAATCATGTTTCGCCTGATTTGTATCCATGTTTTTATGCGTAAAAAATGTGCAAATGAACCAGCGAAGTCTCTCTTGTTTAAATCATGCTAGGTCTGTAAACGATGAATGCTCCAGTCGCTTTAACCCCTGAGTTATTGACCCAATTGACTGCAATTGTGGGTGAAAACCGTATTAAAACCGATACGGACAGCCTCCAGAATTGGGGTCGCGATCATACGAAGCACTTTGATCCAAACCCGTCAGTCGTCGTTTTTCCATCATCCACTGAGCAAGTTCAAGACATCGTTAAATTGGCGAACCAATTTAACGTTGCAGTGACTCCATCGGGTGGTCGTACCGGTCTTTCTGCAGGTGCAGTCGCAGCCAATGGCGAGATCGTGGTCAGCATGGACAAGATGAACCAGATTCTGGANNAACTATGCTGAAGAGCAGGGCATGTATTACCCAGTTGACTTTGCTTCGGCAGGTTCATCGCAAATTGGCGGTAACATCGGGACCAATGCTGGCGGCATTAAAGTCATCAAATACGGCATGACCCGTAACTGGGTGCTTGGCCTGACGGTTGTGACGGGTAAGGGCGATGTATTGCGCCTGAACAAAGGCATGATCAAGAATGCAACCGGTTATGCGCTTCAGCATTTATTTATCGGTGGTGAAGGCACGCTGGGTCTGGTGACGGAAGCAGAAATCAAGCTTGAACGTCAACCGCAAGACCTGCAAGTGATGGTACTGGGTGTACCTGACTTTGATGCGATCATGCCGTTATTGCATGCCTTCCAGGCGAAAATTGA
>DFCG01000002.1:0-407 GCA_002367455.1 Acinetobacter sp. UBA3060
GATGTGGTCTTGCTACGTGCACAGGTTGGTATGGTTTTCCAGAAGCCAAACCCATTTCCGAAATCAATCTTCGATAATGTCTCCTATGGCCCAAAACTGCATGGTTTGGCGCGTGACAAGTACGATCTTGAAGAAATTGTCGAAGGCAGCTTGCGTAAAGCCGGTTTGTGGGAAGAAGTGAAAGATCGTTTAAACCAGCCGGGAACAGGTTTATCGGGTGGTCAGCAGCAACGTCTGTGTATCGCACGTACCATTGCAGTCAGCCCGGAAGTCATTTTGATGGATGAACCGTGTTCGGCACTCGATCCAATTGCAACCGCCAAAGTGGAAGAGCTGATTTCGGAGCTATCTACGCAATATACCATCGCGATTGTAACTCACTCTATGCAACAGGCAGCACGTGTATC
>DFCG01000002.1:441-13070 GCA_002367455.1 Acinetobacter sp. UBA3060
AGATGGTGATAATCGTAATAATTCTCGAAATAAAGTTGAAAAAAACCGAAATTGACCTAATCTAAAGAAATAAATCCGAATTAAATAGAGAATAGATTTTTTATGTTATTTCATACTCCGAAACTGTCCGCTGAAATCCGTATTAGTCATCTCAATGCGCGTATCAATGAACAACGAAAAAAAATAGCGCAAACTACTGGCTCTAAACTGGAACTTTTACAGTTGTCGCAACAACTGTCAAAAGAATCGCGTGCGCGTAAGAAAACCAATCAAAAAATCTATGTACTCGATTTTAAAGGCGATATGGCGGCTTCTGCGGTAGAAGGCTTACGTGAAGAAATCACCCTGATTCTGGCCACTGCCAAAGCAGGTCGTGACCGTGTGGTAGTGCGTCTGGAAAGTCCGGGTGGCATGGTACATGGTTATGGACTTGCAGCAGCTCAACTGGTACGTTTACGTGAGGCAGGTTTTCATTTGACCATCTGTGTCGATAAAGTGGCGGCCAGTGGCGGTTATATGATGGCGTGTATCGCCAATGAGATTATTTCTGCACCATTTGCGATTGTCGGTTCAATTGGTGTAGTTGCTCAAGTCCCCAACTTTAACCGTCTGCTGAAAGACAATAAAATCGACTTTGAACTCTATACCGCAGGACAGTACAAACGTACCGTGACCATGTTTGGTGAAAATACTGAAGAGGGTAAGGCCAAGTTTGAAGAAGAATTACAGCAAACCCATGCTTTATTCAAACATTTTGTTGAGAAGTATCGCCCGCAGCTGAATATTGAAAAAGTGGCCACTGGTGAGCATTGGTATGGTCGGGATGCGCTAGATCTAAATCTGGTGGATAAACTGCAAACCTCAGATGAATACCTGCTCAACTTGTTAACCCAACATGATATCTATTCCATCCAGACCCGAAAAAAACCAACTTTGGGTGAAAAGCTGGGCCTGCAAGCAGCGCAAATTGCTGATTCACTGGTACCCACTGTCATGAATAAAGTGATGGAAAGTTTAAGTAAAGCCAACGCAAATCTGGTGCAAATGCGTGATCCAAAACTTTAATTCAGTTGATCTTGAATGAATTTTAAAGCTCACTTCGGTGAGCTTTTTTATTTTTTGAAATCATATTGTTATGATATAAGTGGAGTACTCTGATTGAGTCTAGGCTCATATGCTCACGTTTATTTTGTTGCTTGGTTTTTTTAGTATCGTATTTATTCCGATGTTATGTATGCTTTATTCTGAAGCAAAATTAACTCAGGATAATTCTAAGAAGGTTTTGTTTTGGCTGAGTTTTCTACCCGGCGTTTGTATCTTTCTGCTGTATAGCTTTCTAAAGCCCAATGATCCACCTGTTATTCCATCGAAGGAATGTGGTGTTGTGCAGTTTTATCAGATGCATAAAGTTCGAGGTGGTAACGAATTTGAACGTGTGAGTATTCGCTTTGATGGCGCTCAATATAGTCGGCATTTATTTTTCGATAAGCATCTGGATAAAATTCCTCAAGGCCAAAAGGCCTGTTTTGAATATCTAGATAAGTTCAAATATCCACATTTGTCAGAATCTAAGTTTGTTCAATGGATTGAACCGAATGAAATGTAAACCATCATTGAAACTAATCAGATAATATAAAGCATATTTCATTGTTAGAGCAGAAACATGGCTATAGCTGAAGCATTTCTTGCGACGCAAAATTGTTATTTTAATTATGAATTTGAAGAACTTTATTTAGAGGACGATTTTTCTGAGGAGTTATTTGTGTCACTGCGTGGCATGATGTTCCGTCATGAGATTCAATATCCTGATGCAACCTATTTCATTTATTACAGTGAGATGTTGACGGGGAATGAACTGCAAAAAATGAAAGATGATTGGATGCGATATTGCCCACATTCATAATTGAAGATATGAATGTAATTAAATCCGTGATCCAAAACTTTAATTCAATTGATCTTGAATGAATTTCAAAGCTCACTTCGGTGAGCTTTTTTATTGGTCGATATCAACTGCAGACCGCCTGTTATCGCCGCGCCAATCGTAGCAAGCAAGATGTCTTTGTGTGCATCCCACATATCACCTTGTTGTCCATTATAGTTTTCCGCTTCCTCAGGAGATAAACCAATGGCAATCAGCCATTCCAGCCATTCATAGAGCATGCTGCTGGCCACCACAAACTGAATCACCAGTAGGAAAATGACCACGGGTTTTTGCTGCGGCAACCAGACCTGAAACAGGCGATGGAAAACTGGATAAAGTAATAATCCATAGGTCAGATGGACAAATCGGTCGAACATATTGCGTGACCAGTGCATGGCTTCATTCAGATTAAAGCCAAAAATCTGTTCGATCCACTGGTTATAGGGCACATAAGAATACAGATAGTGCGCAGCAATCACATGAACAATCAGAAAAAGAATATATAAATTAAAACTTAAAAAATTCAGCCCGATTTTATACAGGCAGATGAGTAGCATGATGATCATGAAAACTGTGCCTGCTTGATGCAAGAGATAAGCTTCCAGTTCTAAAGGACGAATACTGGCAAGCAAAATCGCCAGAATTAAAATGCCCAGGCTCGCGTAATGTTTGGCAGAAAGTCGATGTTCAATCATGTCGTTATTATGAAATATCTTTTTTAGAATAAAACACATTATAAATAAAAAGGCGAAGCCTGAGCTTCGCCTTTTCGTCTTATTGCAAATTAGATTTTTGCAATCAGCGCAGCTACTTGTTTGGCCTGGTCAGCAGCATTACCTGTATATGATGCAGGTGTCATTTCCGCTAAACGCGCACGGTCAGCAGCAGGAACAGCTTCTAACTCGTTGCCGTTTACGAAATCAACCATCATGTCGCGAGTCATGGCTTGACCACGAGTCAGGGCTTTTAGTTTTTCGTATGGTTTTTCAACGTTGTAACGACGCATTACAGTTTGAATAGGCTCAGCCAATACTTCTTGCGCATTGTCTAAATCTTCATTGATACGCGCAGCATTCAACTCAAGTTTACCAATACCTTTAGAGCAAGCTTCAAAAGCAATTAAGCTTTGCGCAAAACCAACACCCATGTTACGAAGCACAGTAGAGTCAGTCAGGTCACGCTGCCAACGAGAAATTGGCAGTTTTTCACCAAGGTGTGCAAGTACAGCATTTGCAATACCCAAGTTGCCTTCAGAGTTTTCGAAGTCAATCGGGTTAACTTTGTGCGGCATGGTTGAAGAACCAACTTCACCTTCTTTCAGTTTTTGCTTGAAGAAACCAAGAGAGATGTAACCCCAAACATCACGGTTAAAATCGATCAGGATTGTGTTGAAACGACGAAGCGCATCAAACAGTTCTGCCATGTAGTCATGTGGCTCGATCTGAGTGGTGTACGGGTTGAAGTCTAGACCCAAAGATTCTACAAATGCTTGTGAATGCGCAGGCCAGTTGATGTCTGGGTAAGCAGAGTAGTGCGCATTGTAGTTACCTACTGCACCATTGATTTTGCCCAGTAGCTCAACATTTTTGAACTGTTTGATTTGGCGTGCAAGGCGGTAAGCCACGTTCGCCATTTCTTTACCCAAAGTTGTCGGGCTTGCAGTTTGACCATGAGTACGAGACAACATTGGCTGGTCTGCATGCTTTTCAGAAAGCGCAACGATTGAATCGATGATTTGCTGCATAGATGCAACCAGTACATCACGACCGCTTTTCAGCATCAAGGCATGTGACAGGTTGTTAATATCTTCAGACGTACATGCAAAGTGAATGAATTCACCGGCATTTTTAAGTTCTTCGATACCAGCGATTTTTTCTTTCAGGAAATACTCAACCGCTTTAACGTCGTGGTTAGTGGTGCGTTCGATCTCTTTGATGCGATTGGCATCATCTTCAGAAAAATCGCTCACAATCGCATCAAGCGCTGCATTAGTTTCGCCTGAAAACGCCGGTACTTCAGTAATTTCCGGGTGGTTTGCAAGCGCTTGTAACCAACGCACTTCAACAGTCACACGAGCATGGATTAAACCAAACTCAGAAAGAAAAGGACGTAGAGCATCACATTTGCTCGCGTAACGTCCATCTAATGGAGAAAGTGCAGTTAAAGCGTTCATATCGATTCCTTAGATTTTGGAATTAAACGTAAAACGAAACACGTGCAGCATCAGTTAAACCACCTGAAACTGTAAACGCGCTAGATTCTGAATATCTTGTAGCAACTTGCGCTTGCCAAATACCATGCCCCAAGAGCTGCCACCGAGCTGACGCCACAAGTGCGCCATTTGCAAACCGGTAAATAAGGACGCACGAATGCGGTTGGTGTGTCCGGCATCTTTAAAGGCTTCAGCATTACCACGTACCATAATGCGCGGATTAATCTGTCCGGCCGTATCGACATAGGTTTGAGCGAGATTGGCAATGATGCTGGGGTGCAGGTAATTATTATCAAAGAAAGAAAGCTGTCTGAGAATTTTCTGTTGGGACTGTTCAATAATTTCAACAAATTTGGGATTGCTATAGACCTTCTTTTCTAACTGAAGAAGTGCCATTGCATAGCTCATGGGAAGTTTGGTGCTGGAAAGTTTTGGAATTCTGGATTTTGGAGAAGTATTGAAGGGTTGAATGATGCTGCTTTCTAATATTTTTAAACCTAAGGAAATATCAGCCAGTTGATTAAAAAAGTCTAGGGTCTGGGCATTTTGATTACTGCCGGGACGGATATTAAGACTGGCTCTAATCAACTGTTCAAAATAAAAGTTACCACTTTCACCAATGCTTTGCTGACCTGTCAATGCTGTCATATGGGTCAGCTGGGTGGCCTGAAACACACCCGCTAATGCCAAAGCACGATTTTGACGAGTATTCAACGTTGTGGCTGGTTGAAATGGTAACTCCGTCATGCCGAATTCATCCTTTTATAAAATCAGGTCTAGGTGCATTGGTATGATGAATCACACCACCCCCTAAACAAACTTCACCTGAATAGAACACCACGCTTTGACCCGGGGTCACTGCACGTTGAGGTTCATCAAACTCAACACGAACACCATTCGGTGATTCTGAATCTTGATACACAGTACATGCTTGATCAGTCTGACGGTAACGGGTTTTGGCCGTACAGCGGAAGCCTGTTTCAGGAATATCCTGCTCACCTGCGACCCAGTCAATCGCTTCACTCCAAAGTGTAGTACTTTGCATGAGTGGGTGTTCATGGCCTTGACCGACCACCAGACGATTGCCTTCGATATCTTTATGCAATACGAACCAGGCACCTTCAGCAACGCCCTTCATACCGCCAATACCAATACCACCGCGTTGACCGAGCGTATAGTACATTAAGCCGTGATGATCACCAACCTCTTTACCGTCTTCCAGCACGATTTTTCCGGGTTGAGCGGGTAAATATTGCTTCAAGAAGTCATTAAAACGACGTTCACCAATGAAACAGATCCCGGTCGAGTCTTTTTTCTTGGCAGTAACCAGATCTAATTCTTCTGCAATTTTACGGACTTGTGGCTTTTCAATTTCACCAACAGGGAACAGGGTCTTATTAATTTCACGACCATGGACAGCATGCAGGAAATAAGTCTGGTCTTTGTTATTGTCCACACCACGCAATAAAGGTGCATATTCTTCACCACGTGAGTTGGTCATGGTTTCACCACGACGGCANNTCCATCGCCGTGCAATATTCTGTGCCGTCATCTTCTTCCCAGTTTTTCATGAAAAGACCTTCAACCTGATAACCTTGTTGAAGTAAAAGGGCAGCAGAAACAGATGAATCTACACCACCTGACATACCGACGATGACACGTTGTTGCATAGGATTAGGCATCCAAATTTGAAATTAAGGGAGAATTTTGGTGCTCGTAAATGAGCGATAAAGGGTATTTTTGACCTGAAAGTGCATCTTGTACGGCTTTAATCACTAATGGACTACGTGCACGAGCAGATTCAATCAGTTCATCGAGCGTCATCCAGACCGCGCCGACAATATCTGTATCTAAAGTGGCATTGGGGTCATAGTCAATGGATTTGGCTAAAAAGCAGAAACGAAAATATGTCCGATCCGGGAACATCGGTGGGGTATAAGTATACATCCCTAAAAGATGAGTTACTTCAACCGTATGTCCGGTCTCTTCCATGGTTTCACGAATTGCAGCTTCAATAATGGTTTCACCGCATTCCACATGACCTGCTGGCTGATTAAATACCGTGTGTGTCACACCTTCTGTATGTTCTTCTACAAACAGGAATTTTCCGTCTTTTTCAACGACAGTTGCGACAGTGACATGAGCAGTCCAAGCGGTCATAAAGCAGCACCATGGAAAAGGATGCACTATTGTATAAAATTTTAGGGTGTGTGGCTATGTTGAGAGCAGGTTTCTTTAAGCGACTTAATGCATTAATGAATAATCAACCAATGATAATCATGGTATTTGGGGTTAATGAATTACAGAGAAAATAAATGCTGAAGTGATCATTTTAGAACTGGGAAAACGCACATAAAAATAGTATAGCGGGGCTGTTAATATTTTTTCAGGACTTGTAGAGATGCTGATGGGGATCAGAAGCTTGATTTCCAAAACAATTATTTAAAGTAATGAGGACTATAACTGAAAGTTGATATATCAGATAGTTATACCCTTTATAGCACGACGAAAAAGCCTAAATTAGCTAGATAAGTGATGATGTTAGTCTTAAAAGTATTTTGAATGATGCCTACAAATATTTTTATAGAGTTATGTGTCTAGCCTATTGACTTCAAACAAGACAAGTTTGAAGATAAGAAGGTTGAGTAAATATCAATCAATTTTTAAAAAGAAGAAAAATAACCGAATATAATTAAAAAGTTAAGAGATATTATAAACCTTCTAGTATTGTCTAATTTTTTAACTGCATTCTGATTTTATGCAAATTTTTCTTCATCATGCATCAAAAAATAAACTTATAAACCCAACATTAAAAAAATATTTTGAGCAGGTTGACATGATGACACCGCCAAATTCAAATATTGGTTTTCGATTAGATATCAATGGACTGCGTGCCTATGCGGTATTAATGGTATTGTTTTTTCACTTCAAAGTTCCAGGGTTTAGTGCAGGCTTTTTGGGTGTAGATATATTTTTTGTCATTTCAGGATTCCTGATGACAGCAATCATTTGCAGCAGTCTTGAAAAAAACAGCTTCAAATTATTTGATTTTTATATGGCACGGATAAGACGGATTTTTCCTGCCCTGATGATACTTATTATTATTTTGCTGGTTTTAGGGTGGTTTTGGTTACCCTTACCTGACTATATGTTTTTGGGTACGCAATCGAGTAGTGCTCTGTCTTTTAACTCTAATCTTTATTACTGGCGTACTTCTAATTACTTTGATGGCACTGCTCATGAAAAGTGGTTATTACATACATGGACATTGGGTATTGAGTTTCAATTTTATCTATTATTACCTATTTACTTGTTACTACTGACAAAAATTAAATCGGAACGCCGTACCTTATTATACGGATTATGTTTTGCATTTCTGGGATCTCTCCTTTTAAGCATCGCGATATCTCATTCGAAACCCGTAGCTTCCTTTTATTTACTGCCTGTTCGAGGCTGGGAGTTCGTTTCTGGTGGATTGGTTTATTTAGCTGCGAAAGAATTTCCACAATTACAAAGATTTGCCAAGATGTACTTTGTAGTGGGAGGTTTTTTATTGGTATTGGCCATGTTGGTCATTCATAAGGGGTTGGTTTGGCCTTCTGCTTGGGCGGCGTTACCAGTACTAGGTACAGCACTGGTTATATTGTCACAACAGAAAGACTCCATGTTAACCACACACCCTGTTGCACAATGGTTGGGAGATCGTTCATATTCGATTTACTTGTGGCATTGGCCGGTTGTGGTCAGCTTGTATTTTGGTAGTGTGCAAGATGATCTGAACTGGATACTATTTGGTTTGGTGCTTAGTCTGATACTGGGGCATCTTTCCTATTTATTGGTTGAAATACCCTCACGCCAATTTTTAACGAAATTCCGTCTTTCCAGACAAGCTATAGTCATCTTTGGTTTTGGTTTGCTTGCGAGTTTATCTGCAATCGCGATCAGTGCCAAACTACTTCCCTTTGAAGAAATTCGATTACCTAAAATTGTAGAGATTGCTGCTGCAGAAACATGGGATATAGATCCTAGACGTGAAGAGTGTAATGCCTCTCATGACAAAATAGGGTCGCCAAGTTGTGTGTATGGAAAAGAAAAAATTTTAGCAATTTTAATGGGCGATAGCCATGCATCAGCAGTAGCAAGTTCTTTGGGCACAGCAGCCTCTCACTTTAACTCAGGTGTGATTTCCTGGTTTATGGATAGCTGTCCTACACTGGATGGTATTCGATATATAGATCGTAAAGAGTACAGTGCAGATTCATGTGATCTTTTAAATCAATGGGCAAATGACGAATTAAAAAAATATCCTAACATTCCGCTAGTTTTGGTCAGTCGTACTTCAGAATATGTCAAAGGTGTGAATGAGCCTGACCAATCGGAACGGTCTAAACTAGCACCAGTCTACTTCAGTAAAAAATATCTTTATAATGATGATAAGCAGTTTATAAAGGAATTTTCCCAAGTTTTAGTTGATACAGCATGTCGTTTGGCAAAAGACCGACCGGTTTATTTAATGCGACCAATACCAGAGTTCGGAATAGATATTCCCAAGACCATTTCGCATAAGCTGGTTATTCATGGTGCTGTGGAAGATATGAAGCTATCACTTTCTGAATATCATAAACGGCATAAAATTGTCTGGGATGCTCAGGATGAAGCAGCTCAGCGCTGTGGAGTGAAAATCTTGAATCCTCTGCCTTATTTATGTGATACAGAATATTGTTATGGTTCAAAAAATGCTCGTCCTTTGTATTATGATGATGACCATTTGAGTGAATATGGCAATAAATTTTTAGTCCCTATGTTTGAACAAGTATTTAGATATTAAGTTGAGATGTTACTTGGAGAGAGGATTTATTCCATTTTTGAAATTTCCCGGAATTTATTCTGTAAAAAGCATGAAAAGACTCTAATACTGGCCTTATATTAAAAGAAGCTAGTAAATTAATAATTTTTTAAATGTTTATATTAACTCAATTATCACAGACATAAATGCAGGAACAAATAGCCTCAACATATTACGTATTGATCCATTTGATTTTTTTAAATTCGTCATATTAAATAATATAGGCAGTAAACACTTTAGAAATATTTTTTATCATGTTCATGTCTGATAAGTAGAATTAAAATATGCCTCTCTTTAAAAATTATTCAAAAAGAAACGTTCTTGATTGTAAATAATTTGCTTCGACATCTAATTCCAAAATAGTATCGCTTGAAATAATAGTCTTAGACATCACTTCACCTGCTTTTTTATACTTTAAATATTCTTCTGAATTGAGGTGGTTAAAGTCGGCATTTTCTCAATGTGTTTTGTTTGGTCATTGAGCATAACCAATATAATCACCAGTCTTTTCTTCTTTATGCAGGCGAGAGCCGAGAGAACCTAAAACCAGATAAATGCCCTCCATATGCGTTTTCCATGCCTGAATGAAAGCTTCCTTTGTCGCTGGTTTAATTTTGAAACGGTAAACCGCAATAAACATTTTAATCCTTCGAGTTATGCTTGTTTTAAAGCAAGAATTAAACCAAAGGATTAAAATAAAGAGATCTGTTTATTTTGATTTACCCAAGATAATTTCGAGAGACTTTTACATAATTCTGTGCAGAATAAGGCAAGAATGCCATTTCTTTTTCAGTGAGCGGACGTGCTTTTTTTGCCGGGCTACCAACATAGAGCCAACCACTTTCCAAAACTTTTCCAGGTGGAACTAGCGTACCTGCACCAATCATCACATCATTCGGAATGATGACATCATCCAGAATAATGCTGTTAATCCCAATTAGTACACGATTACCAATCGTACAACCATGCAATGTCACATGATGGCCAATCGTGACATCTTCACCAATGATCAAAGGCGAACCATTCGGTTTATCGGCTTTTTTATGACTGACATGCAACATGGCATGATCCTGAACATTCGAATTTTTACCAATCCGGATTGAATTAACATCACCACGAATCACGGCAAAAGGCCAGACAGAAACATTTTCAGCCAAGACCACATCGCCGACCACGATTCCCATCGGATCGATATAACACGATTTATCAATTTCTGGAGTCGTATCTAAATAAGAACGAATGTTTTGGCTCATGGTGATCTGCTCATTAAAAGTTTAAGGATCATGTGCATAGTATAAAATAAAAAGCACCCATCTGAATGAGTGCTTTGGTCTTAGTCCGGGACTAAAACAGTTTATTTAAACTTAGAACAAGTTTGAGAAGAACTGTTTAATGTGGTCGAGCATACGTGCGAAGAAACCAGCTTCTTCAACCGCGTTTAAAGCCACCAATGGTTTTTCTGAAATTACTTTACCATCCAGAGTCGCTACGTATTTACCTACGACCTGACCAGGCTGTAAAGGTGCAGTCAGTTTAGGTTGAACCACCAGCTGGGTTTTAATCGCATTAGCCTGACCTTTTGGCATGGTCACGTTAAAGTTTTCCGCAAGACCGATCTGAACTTCATCTTCCTTACCAAACCAAACTTTGGCTTTGGCAAGTACCTGTTTNNGTCAAACAATAACCAGCTTCATCAGTGTGGCCAGTTTTTAAACCATCTACACTCGGATCAGTATATAGCAGGGCATTACGGTTACCTTGCTTGATGCCATTAAAGGTAAATTCTTTTTCCGCATAAATCGGATAATACTTAGAACTGTCTTTAATGATGTGTTGTGCCAGCGTTGCCATATCTTTGGCAGTTGAATAATGACCTTCAGCTGGCATACCGGTTGAATTGATAAAGCTGGTATTGGTCATGCCAATACGTTTAGCTTCCTGGTTCATCATATGTGCAAAGGTACCCTCGTTCCCTGCAATATGTTCAGCCATGGCTTTCGATGCATCATTCCCTGATTGAATAATAATCCCGCGAAGCATTTCAAGTGCAGTTGCCGTACCATTTAAAGGTACATACATACATGATTCCGCGCTACTGCCGCGACACCATGCTGACTCGTTCATGCGCACTTGTTCATCTTCAGTGAGTTCACCGCTCAATAGTTTTTGTTCGATGATGTAGCTGGTCATCATCTTGGTCATTGAAGCAGGGGCTAATTTTTCATTTTCATTTTTTGAAGCGAGAAGTTGCCCTGTCTCGTAGTCCATTAGCACGTAGGATTTATTATTCAATTCTGGTGGTGCAGATAGGACAGTTGCTGCAAAGCTAAAACTAGGAACTAATAATAATGCAGCAAGGGCAGTTTTTTGGGTCATTTCTAGTGGGTTCCTATATCTTGATGTAAGCACGAAGAGCCTAGCATTTTAGGACAAAGCTAGGCTGACTTCTATGGGAAACCCGGTCTTATTTCAAAAGTATTGTAANNGCCATCTGGTTTAAGCTTTCAACCGGATTACGCTGGCCCGGCATATACTCAGTCACCAGCTTGGTATAACCCTGATTAAACTGTGACTTGTCTTTGACCATGCTTGGACAGATTTCTGAAAGAACATAAATGGCTGCCAGTTCCTGTTTGGTCACTTGCTGAGTTGGGGTAACATTAATGTTTTCATCGGCTGCAAATGCAGAAGTTCCCAAAAGAGTGGCGGCAGAAATTGTGCAGAATGTTAAAGCTTGGAATATTGGATTTTTCATTGAAAACTCAAAAAATGGATTTAGAACAATAATTTGCCTAGCTTAAACTTATTTTTGAAATTGAAAAGTGGGAAAATGTAGCGAAGCTGTAGAATTATGAATAAATCTGTAAGAGAAAATAAGACGATGTTTACACCGTCTTATTTGAAAATTTAGCTGGCTTAGCCTTGGTAGTTCAGCATTTCTTCACAGACAGTTTTCTGCTCGTCTGAGCTGGTTTGCTTTGCACCCTGACGTGCTTCTTCAAGTAAAGATTTATATTCACTGTCTGCCTGTAGCTTTTGATAGCTCATGCCTTTATCTGAGTAGTCTGCAAGATAAGACTGGATCAATTGTTCAACGGTGCTGTTAAATTTTGGATTTTGACCAATGATTGCCGGGCAAACTTCAGCCATAACCTGTGCTGATGCAATATCTTCTTTTACAATGGTATTGTTTTCTTCAACACTCAGATCGTTTGCCATGACTGAAGGGGAAATAAATGCTGCCAAGCTTAAAGTGAGAGCGCTAAATAAAGAGAATTTTTTAATCATCTTGAGCCACATATTATAAAGATGGATGTCGAGCAATAAATATATATAATTCCTGCACTAATACAATGAAATGTCCTAGTCAGTCATTTTTTAGCGTAACGAGATTTTTTAGTGAATATTTTAGTTTCAAATGATGATGGGGTGTTTGCACCCGGTATTCAGGCTTTGGCGCAAGCGCTAAAGCCTTTGGGGCGAGTGGTGATTGTGGCACCGGAAAGTGAACGCAGTGGCTTTTCTAGTGCCTTAACTTTGGACCGCCCTTTACGCCCAATCCAGATTTCTCCTGATGTCTGGGCGGTTAATGGGACGCCGGCAGATTGCGTTTACTTGGCTATGAACGGGCTATTTGATTTTGAATTTGA
>DFCG01000002.1:13077-14830 GCA_002367455.1 Acinetobacter sp. UBA3060
CGTGGTCGTCAGGTATTCTGGATTGGACTCTCAGGAGAAGCAGTCGCAGAACCTAAGCCAGGATTTAACGAAATTGATTCGGACTTCTCTGCGGTCGCCAATGGCTATGTCAGTATTACCCCGATTCAGATGGATGCTACCAATTATGAGAGTTTGCGGAATTTGCAAACACAATTGGAAGAAAATGCGTCCTTAGTGTTATAACTTTGTGAAAAACTCGCGATTGCAAGTATATTGCCGTAAAACTTTGCTAATCTTAACGAAATTTTGCAACCGTATAGCATTAGAGAGGAAGATAATGTTCTTGGTGTTACCGAAATGTGTCGTAGCTTCGCCTGCAACCCTGATTAAAACCCTTGTTTTATCGACCGTTGTTATTTCTACAGGAGTAATTACCGGTTGTGCCACCAAACCCCAGGTGAATAATGCAACGCGTTATGCAACAGCTCCTGATTTCTATACGGTGCGTTCAGGAGATACATTGAGCGGGATTGCAGCACGTTATGGGCTGAACTATATCAGTGTCGCGGAGATGAATGATATCAGTGAGCCTTATCGGATTTATGTCGGACAATCGATCCGCCTGAAAACCCATACTACGCGCCGTAGCACCAGCACCCAGGCAGTGACTCAGGCAGCACCAATTCAACGTCAAACGATTGCAGTGCCTACACCGGCACCGGTTACGCCAGCAACTACAGTACAAACCACCCCACGCGTCAGTACATCTGCACCTGTAACGCCAGTATCTACTGCAGCAGGTCTACGTTGGGTAAAACCATCGAATGGCGCGATTCTCCAGCAATACAATTTAGCTTCTAATATTAAGGGCACCCGCTATAGTGGCAATGTCGGTGATCCGGTATTTGCAGCAGCAGACGGGCAGGTGGTGTATTCCGCTGATGGTTTGAAAGAATATGGCAATCTGGTGTTGGTGAAGCATATCAATGGCTATATCACGGCTTATGCACATAACAGTAAATTGAATGTGAAAAGTGGCCAAAATGTAACGGCTGGTCAAAAAATTGCAGAAATGGGATCGACTGGTACAAACCGTACCATGCTTGAGTTTCAGGTGCGCTTAGACGGCAAACCTATTAATCCTACTGCAGTTTTACCAAACAATTAAATAAATAATGCAAAGTGTAAATTTCGCCGTATAATACAATAAGTTGCTTTTATCAAATGATGAAGCACCTCATAAGTTTAGAGGGAAATTTATGTTAGATCAACTTCGAGCAATGGGTGTCTTTGCTTGCGTTGTGGAGAAGAACTCGTTTAGCGGTGCTGCCCGTGAATTAGGGATTACGACCAGCGCCGTCAGTCAACAAATTCGCTCGTTAGAACACGATATGGAAGTCGTACTTCTAAATCGTTCGACGAGAAAATTAAGTCTGACCGAAGCGGGACAAGCTTTTTTCCATAGCTGTCAAGAAATGTTATCTGCTGCTGAGCGCGGTAAAGTCCGGATCAATGAGTTACGTGATGATCTCGTGGGCGAGCTGCGTATCGTTTCTTTGCCAGAATTATGCGCGAATCATGTGATTCCTGCACTTTCTCATTGGATGGCTGCACATCGCGGCTTGGCAGTACATTTAGAAACAAACAATCATGAGGTTGATTTGTTGGATGGGCGGGTTGATATCGCCCTAAGATTTGAACAGAAAAATGATGAGCATAATCTTCAGGTTGTGCCATTGATGCAGATTGAGCAAATTCTGGTGGCGACACCGAGTTATATTAATCAAAGCAC
>DFCG01000068.1:0-9276 GCA_002367455.1 Acinetobacter sp. UBA3060
TCACGCAGAATCATCCCCGCGGCCGAGGTCACTGCTTTTTTTGGTGGTGCACGGAAGGTTGCCACTTCAACCAGTTCCCGCCCTGAATAGACATGCGCCAGTTCGAAACGTCGTCCGATAATTCGACAACGTCGTCCGAAAACTTCCTTGACCTGAGCCGGGGTTGCATTGGTGACTGCATCGAAATCTTTAGGATTCAAACCTAACATCAGATCTCGAACACCACCACCCACGATATAAGCTTCATAGCCTGCCTTGTTTAAGGCATCAATCACATCGAGAATATAAGAAGGTAATTGAGCGGTTGATAAACCACATTTTGACGCGCGCAAAGTTTGCAAAAGACGCTGTCTCCTACGTCTGAACGTAAAATTCTAAGATGACGCTAATCATATCGCTTACACGCCTAAAGGGCAATTTGATTATGTCAATCCTGCGAGTCAAATCAATCAGCTAGTCATAATCCATGCTGTCGCCTTACAAGGCCAGTTTGGCCTTGTTTTTGGCAAATAATGCCGGCCCAATGCCTTTGACCAGCTGGATCTCTTCAATGCTTTTGAATTTACCGTTTTTTTGCCGATGTTCAATAATCGCTTCGGCTTTCTTTTGACCAATGCCATTCAGCTGCTGTAATTGCTCTACAGTTGCATTATTTAAACTGATTTTATCAGCAGCAGAAGATGCCGATAATGCAGGCTTCGCCAGATAGTGATTGCTTTCGGATGAAGCCGTAGCGGCAGCTTTTTTCTTCAGACGTGCATCATGTTGCTGTTGTTGGGTCTTCCATTCCATATAATCGGTCGCAGTGGCATGCGCAGTTCCGATAAAAATAAAGCCTAGCCAACAACTCAGAAGGAAATTAATCCACGTTGGACCGATTCGATAAGGTGTTTTTTTCATATGCTGCTCTTTGTTTTAATTCTAATTTAGCCTGTTCCCAGAGCTGATCAAGTTCAGCCAGTGACAGCTTTTCCAGGTATAATTGTTGTCGTTCTGCCTGATCTTCCATCAAGGCAAAGCGGGTCCGGAATTTATGGATCGTACCCAATAATGCCATCTCGCTGGAGATGCCAAGTTTACGTCCAACATTGACCAGAGAAAATAAGCAGTCGCCAAATTCTTCCTGTATTTCATCGGAATTCTGTCCGGCTACCGCTTCTTTTAATTCAGCCAGTTCTTCTTCCAGCTTGGCATAAGCACCCGCCATGTCCGGAAAATCAAAACCGATTTTGGCGACATTTTTCTGAATTTCATCGGCCTGCACCAAAGCCGGTGCATGTTTAATATCATCCAGGCGTGAACGCGGCTTACCCAGCTTTTCTTGCTGCTTGATTTCTTTCCATAGCTCAGACACATCTTCCGGACTCATTTTTGCAAATTTTTCAGCCTGAAATACATGTGGATGACGACGAATCAGTTTATCGGTAATGGCTTGCACCACATCCTGAAAATCGAAAGCCCCCTGCTCGCTATACATTTGCGACTGGAACACCACCTGTAACAGCAAATCACCCAGCTCATCGCGGACATCGTCGACTTTTCCAGAGCGGACTGCCGCTTCGACTTCATAAGCTTCCTCAATGGCATATTTGGTCAGNNTCGCGTCAATCTGCCGGTTTCTTGTTATGCTCAAAAAAAAGACAATAAGGAGATCAGGCACATGCACAGTATATTGATTAGTGGTGCAGCACAAGGAATTGGTGCCGCGACGGCCGCCCTATTTTACCAGCACGGCTACAAGGTAGGTATTTATGATGTTCAGGTGGAGCAGGCAGAACAACTGGCCCAGCAACTGGGCGAACATGCCAAAGCCGGCTTTCTCGATGTGGCTGACTATACTTCTTGGGAAACAGCTTTAGCCGAATTTTCAGCTTGGGCAGGTAAAATCAATATTCTGGTCAATAATGCCGGGATCTTATATTCAGGGCCTTTTGAAGATACTACCATTGCGGCACATCACCGGACTCTGGATATTAATGTCAAAGGGGTCATGAACGGCTGTCATGCCGCTTTCCCTTATTTAAAAGAATCTTCATTTGCCCGCATCATTAATCTATCTTCCGCTTCGGCGATTTATGGCCAGGCCGATTTAAGCAGTTATTCCACCAGCAAGTTTGCGGTGCGTGGCCTGACTGAAAGTCTGGATATTGAGTGGCAACCCTATGGGATTCGAGTCTTGGATGTGATGCCGCTTTTCGTCAGTACGGCCATGGTCAAAGATATGCAGGCAGAAAGCATCAAAAAGATGGGCGTGCATTTAAAAGCAGAAGATGTCGCACAAGATATTCTGAAACTGGCANNATTCTGTTTTAGACAGTGTGATGAATCTGGATCACAGGAAATCTCAACCCGTTGCAAGAGTGCTCACTTTGCCAGGCCACGGTGAGCACGCAGCCAGCAAGCGTATAATTTTGATAGGCATAGACGCCAATCTTTGGATATTCGCAGCGCCCGCCATTTTGCTCAGGATGGATATTAGTATTGAATTCGTTGAGGTTGATCCGGATTCCCAAGCCTGATGCCTTTAACACGGCCTCTTTGGTCGTCCAGACTTTAAACCAGTATTCAGGGTCATAAGCCAGCGCTTGCCAATTTTTGAGTTCTTCAGGATGGAAGGCGTGCTGTGCCAAAGCTTCAAAACGGACTTTACGGCTCAGTTCTTCAATATCGATTCCCAAGTTTTGGACATTCCTGCTCGTGGCCAGGGCGTAGAAATTTTGACTATGACTATGATTAAAACTGAAATCCGGATAGTCATTTAAATAAGGCTTGCCATATTCAGTGGCGGTGAAATCCAGAGATTGGATCGGATGATTGAATTGATCTGACAGCAACTGGTTACGTCGCGCATAAATTGCCAGTTTTCGATTTTTGATTTGCTCTACCCGTGATTCAGGCGGTTTAATCGAAAAGAACTGATCTATTTTTTGTAGATAAATTTGAATATTTCGCGACAATGCAAAGCTCATAGAAACAGATGGACTTTTTCATTTTACGTCGCCAGATAAAAAAAGAAAGCCTGTTCGAAAACAGGCTAGACTCATATTGCTTAGATTGAATCAGAAATATCAACTGGTTTTGCTGCTGCAGATTCTGGCGCCTTAAAGTTCAAGCCCGCTTTTTTCATCAATTGCGGATACTCCACCAATGCCATTGTTGCGTTTTTTGCAATTCCAGTCACATCACCTAATAGACCTTTGGCATCCATAAAAGACATACCGCTATCGCTGACACTACGCGGATTACTGAGCATTTGCATAGACACCTGCTTACTATTAAGCACGAGTTCGCGTGCAGACAAGCCCGCAATCGCAAAGTTAGTAAGTGAGTTAACTAGAAGCTGTTTCTGGCTTACACTTAATGCATTAATACGTTCCAGTGTCGCCGCTTCATCCTTTTTTGATGCATCCAGAACATCATTGGTCAATTTGGTAATCTCTTTCTGGATGGCCTCTTTTTCCTTTACGTCTGAGGTAGTTTTCAAGCTGTTTAATTTGGTTTTCAGCTCTTCACTGTCTTTACGTTCAGCAAACAGGGTTGCCAGTGTCGTTCGGCTTTGAATAAACATGGCATTGGTGGCTTGTGCCTGCTTAAGAAAACCCGCCAAATCCAGATTTTGTGAAGATGTGCCTGTTGTCGTTGCAACTGCTTTTGATGCCAGACTGCTGAGTGTTCCAAGACCGGCATGACTTTGCGATGCCAATACAACACTTCCCAAGATCAAGATGCTTGCGATTTTTTTCATAGTATTTCCCCTTATAATTCCTTACTGAACTGCATCGGCTTTTTGCACGATCTGATTTAAAATTTTTGGTAATGCCTTGAACATCTGAATGTTGTACATTTCATGACGATGGGTGATATCAATGCCTTTTAAACTAACTTCTTGCTGTAAACCGACAGCCCCAACACGTTCCTGTTTTGCATTAAAACGCCGCGCGCCACCTGCCAACACCAGAGTGGCATCGCAGCTGGATTTGTCTGCATTGCATTTAATAGAGTCTTCTTGAACCTGAATCTTGAAGGCTGGCTGTAAGCACTCGTCTTTGGGCACATACAGTTTCAAATCAAGCTGTTTTTTAAAGCCGGCATTTTCAGTCATTTTTATAATTGATGTTTCTAAACTGGTCTGCCCTTTAAAACCTGAACCTGTAGCATAAAATGGACGTTTGGACTGACTGGTAAATGCGTGATAAATCAGCGGACCAAATCCATAAAATGGAATCTCTCCGACTTGATCGGTATGCAAGCTTGAACAAAGCACACGGGCAAGTTTTGACTCACCCACAGCAGCATGGCTATCCACCAAGATGCTATCACCCGAACGTACCGGCAGACGGTCATTTCCACTCACAGGAAAATCAAGCTGCGCTTTGACTTTAGTCCCTTGACGCTCAATGACTGTAGCTTCCCAAGTCGGGATTAACACTTGACGCTGAGCAACTTTTTCACGGTTATACACATGAATTTTCATGCCTGTGGTCAAACGCTCGCCTACATCCTGAATCGTGATGGTCTCGCTACCACCACTCGCTACCTGCAAATCTGAACGGGTAAATTGAATCCCTTTTTGGAATTGCTGACCCAATTTCACCAAAGCATTTTTGAGTGCCACTTCTTTACGCGTATCCAGTGAAAAACCCATTCCTTGTGAAATGGTTTCACTGATTTCATCAGTCGCATGCGCCGAATAAATCACGCGCCCAGAACGGTCAATCATTTCAGCAAAGACTTCGCTATGTACCACTTGCTGCTCAGTCATTTTGCCGACTTGCTGCTGATAACCAATTACAGGAATCACATTAATACGAATAAAAAATTCAGGAAGTTCACGCTGATGCTGGGTTTCCTGATTAGTTAAACCTGTCTGCTCACTGATACTCTGTGCGAGCACGCTATAACGTTTGTTGACTGGTGTAAGGGTAAAAGATGCATTTTCTCCGATCGCATCAGAAAAAATCTGCTCAATCAGGTCTTTTGACTCACCTTGATAAGTCAAAACATCCACTACCAAAGCTTTAGGCTTGTTCAGTGCCTGACGGGTATTGGCTGAAATCTTGCTAAACTGGCTCGAATTACCACTCATCAATACAGGCAATGCCACAGCATAATCGCTATCAGCATGGACAACCCGGATTAAATCTCCTGAAGCCGAGCTCAGCTCATCATCTTTGGCAATCCCCTGATTAAAGCCTTTATCCAAAACCATATAAGACTTCCAGCGGTCAATCACCTTNNGACATTGGTCAACTTTAAACTTAAAGTGACTGGCAGAAAAATCTCGGCTGTAGACTCCTTTTGCACCACATATTCGCTGGCCCGCAAAACTTCCAGAGAAGCCACATAGCTTCGATGTTTATTCTGTTGGGAAATTGAAGTAACCACCTGATCTTGCAAGGCCTGTTTCAGCTGCTGCTCGAAAGCCTGTACAACTTGAGTACGAATCGTCTCGCTAGATACAGCCTTGCTAAAGTCACAGGAAATCGATGATGCGTTTGCTTCTATATGTTCCACCGATTGACGACAAGGCAGTTCCAGCCCGTAAATTCCCTTCGCCGGAAAAACCTGAATATTGGCCTGCGCACTAGCCGTTCCCATCAGCGCCATGGCAAGCATGACTTTTTTCAAGCTTATTTGCATTGAGTACCACCAATACATAAAGTAATGGTATTCCCTGCTTGCAGGCGTTCGGCATTCGACAGAACAGGATTTACCCGGCGCAATGCTTTGGCAAGTTCAGCACTTAAGGGCTTTTCACTCTTATAAGTCATGGTCATCTCGACCAATTTGCCATCCTGGGTACGGATATCGATATTTTCCGCACCATCCATTTCATCTAAGGCTACGTACAGGTCATCCCCTAACCGGCTAGATACGCTACCTGATACACTTTTTACAAAGAGGGTTATTTCCTTACCATACATGCTGCGGTTTTTCGAATAGGCGAGGATTTGTGGACCGACTTCAGATAGCGTCATTTCACCCAGTTTACGGGCAACATTGGTACGGCAAGTATCTGTCGTTGCAGCAGTTGATGATTCTGTACGGGTATCGCCGCCCATCAGTGTGCCATCATCGACTGAATAAATTTTATAGCTGAGTGCACCATCACAAACAAACTGACCCGTTGCACCTGAACGACCACGGTCATAAATATAAGAGCTACCGACCATAAACCAGTCCGCTTTTTCCTGACGTGCAGCCACTGCAAGTTTTGCCAGCTCTGCATCACCCAGCAATTGTTGAATGGTCATACTCTTGCCTTTGAGATAACGGCTACGAAACACATCCGAATCCATTAAGCGTAGATCATATTTAGATGCTGCACGGGCAATTGAGGTTAACGTTTGATTTTCACGCTCAGGTGTGGTCGACGGGGTTTGATATTCCACATATTTCACAAAATTTTGAATATCATTCTGGCGTTCAGACTTGCTATAACGTGCTGATTCACTGGCGTTATAACTTGCTGAAGCAGAAGATTTACCTGAATTATTGTGACTTGATGAACGTGCAGCAACGCCCGCACCTGCACCATAGTAATTACCATAGGCATAGCCTGAAGCCGAAGCTGATTTGCCTTTTGATGAATATGATGAACTTTCACTGGCTTTTGCACTTTCTTTCGCGTCATAGCTGGCCTTTTCATCATAGGCATAGCTCTTGTCAGAAAAGTACGACGTAAACTCTTTCACCGGTTTTGAGTTATCTCGCGGTACACCAAAATATTCATCCATTACGATCATGATCGGACTGGTTCGACTATTCTTTTTGGATAAACCCAGATCATTTAAGATCTGGCGAAACTCCTGATCATCCATTTCAATTGAAATAGAAGTAACCAGTTCATTGTTATTGTTGGTTTGACTACCACGATTAAATACGTAGCCATTGTCAACTTGTTTCACAATATCTGCCAGATGGAGTTCGGCATCCTGCATGGCTTGAGGGCCATTTATTTTTTTGATTAAAGCAATGACTGCATCAGTTTTTGCATTATTCAATGCTTGATTCCGTGTTCCTATTGGATCTTTTTTTATAATGGGGCTACTGCCCTCACCATTCACTTTGATCATTTCAGCGCACGCAAGGCTGGGTAAGCCCATCATACAGATTAAGGCCAATGCAGTTTTTTTCATGTTCCCCTCACACCACCGCAAATTTGGGTAGTAATTTCTTATGATCTTTTTCAGTCAATTTTCATTTTTGCGACTGAATTAACAATTTCACACAAATATAATACATATTACATAAATATTAAATTAATACTTATACTAAATAACTATAATTAAAAGAATATTTTATTTTTATTAAATTCAAAATTAAGCCTGATTAAAAAATATTTTTATAGGTAATAAAAAAAGCCCGCTGTACGCAGGCTTTTTATCCGGAAAATTTAAACTATAAAATTAACGCTTAAATTTCTTCTCGGCTTTCTTGAACTTCTGTACATAACGACGTTTACGTGCAGCTGCACGCTCATCCACTTGAGACTTACGGCCTTCAAACGGGTTTTCAGAAGTTTTAAACTCGATTTTAATAGGTGTACCTTCAAGCTTGTACACTTTACGGAACACATTTTCCAGGTAACGGCGATAATCCGCAGGGGTTTTATCCACCTTGTTTCCGTGAATCACGATCGTTGGCGGATTTTGTCCACCCATATGTGCGTAACGCATTTTAATACGACGACCCTGAACCATAGGTGGTTGGTGGGCATCTGTCGCATCATTTAAAATCTGGGTGATTTTTGCCGGTGATACTTTCAAACGAGATGAATCATAAGCACGGTGAATCGATGGATAAAGATCGCCCACGCCAGTTCCATGCAATGCAGAAATCAAATGCACTTTGGCCCATGGAATAAAATCGAAGCGACGCTCTACATCGAGCTTACATTGCTTACGATCATATTCAGTCATGTTATCCCATTTATTGACTGCAATAACCATGGCACGACCTGCTTCAAGTGCATAGCCAATCAAATGCAAGTCCTGCTCAACAATACCATCACGCGCATCAACCACAACAACAATTACGTTGGCATCTTTCATTGCCTGTAAAGTTTTAACAATCGAGAATTTCTCAATCATTTCATCAACTTTACCTTTACGGCGCACCCCGGCAGTATCAATCAGGGTATATTGACGGCCATCACGCTCGAATGGAATATAAATCGAGTCACGTGTTGTACCCGGCTGGTCAAATGCCACCACACGCTCTTCACCGAGCAAGCGGTTCACCAGCGTTGATTTACCTACGTTTGGACGACCAATAATCGCTAAACGCAGACCCGTGTTTTTGTCATGCTCTTCCGGATTTTCATCTTCCGGTACGTCAGCAAGTACATCTTCCAGCATTTGCTGAACACCACGACCATGGCTGGCTGCCACTTGTAGCGGTTCGCCCATACCCAGTTTGTAGAATTCAACCAGGGCAGCTTCAGCATGTACGCCGTCGACCTTGTTGGCCACCAGAAAGACTTTTTTNNGATTTATTTTGATAGGTAGCATCGCCATATTTACGGTCGCGTGTCAGACCTGCAAAGTCTGCCACCAATGCGTCACGGCTCTTGGTAATCTGGTTGAACAGCGTTGATTTTCCGACGTTCGGACGACCAATGAGCGCAATTACGGGTTTCATAGAGTAACCTTTATTCAATATCAGGCGTCAAAGTGGCCTGAACATCAGAAAGCATAGGAAGATATAAGGGGGAAATACCCTAAATAAAAACACGGGGCATTGATTTTTCAATCACCCCGCGTTCACAAAAATACGGTTGTGGCTAGTTTAGCATAAGGCTCGTTAAAATTAACGGTTCTGCCAAATGCTTAATGCGCCCTTGCGTGTAGAAACATAAAGCTGGTTGTCGATGACGCGTAAGCTACGCACTTCCCCAGAGGTTTTCGAACGACCAGTAATCTGTCCAGTACGCGGATCAATCAGGTGCAAGACACCATCCAGATCGCCGACTACAAGATCAGTACCCAGCATCACCGGATTACTTAACTTGCGATTCAACAGCTGGTCATTTTCCCAAAGCGGTTGACCCGAGGTAATTTCAAAGGCTTTGATTTTGCCATCGGTTTGCGCCACAAATACACCATTGCCCACAACTTCTGGACGCTGGATACTGCTGGCATCTTCACTCCAGACCACCTGTTGTGAAGCTAAATCCAGCACAGTCACCTGACCTTGATAACTGGTGGTCACCACAAACTGGCCTGCAACGACCGGTTCCCCGTCAATATCCACCAGACGCTGGATATCAGAACG
>DFCG01000191.1:0-7712 GCA_002367455.1 Acinetobacter sp. UBA3060
GGTTATACCCAAAATGATATTAATGTCTGGTCAGATGTAGTGGCGCGTTCATTACGTGCAGCCGGCTTGAGCAGTAAAGATATCATCCAGGTGTCTTACGGTTATGGTCTGTTTACCGGTGGTTTAGGCGCGCATTATGGCGTTGAACGCTTGGGTGCAACCGTGATTCCAATGTCTGGCGGACAAACCGATAAACAGGCGCAACTGATTCATGACTTTAAACCGACAGCACTGATGGTCACGCCATCTTACTGCCTGAACATTATTGAAGCGCTTGAGAAGAAATTTGGCACAGCCAAAAACTGTTCGATTAAAACCGGCGTCTTTGGTGCAGAGCCATGGACCAATGAAATGCGCAAGGAAATCGAAGAGCGTCTGGGCATTGATGCACTGGATATTTATGGTTTATCAGAAGTCATGGGACCCGGTGTCGCGATGGAATGTCTGGAATCCAAAGATGGCCCAACCATTTGGGAAGATCATTTCTATCCTGAAATTATTCATCCTGAAACCGGTGAAGTGCTGCCAGATGGCGAACTGGGTGAACTGGTATTTACCACCATTACTAAAGAAGGCATGCCGGTAATCCGTTACCGTACCCGTGATCTGACCCGTTTATTGCCAGGCACGGCACGCACCATGCGCCGTATGGACAAGATTGTCGGCCGTAGTGATGACATGATGATTATCCGTGGGGTGAATGTCTTCCCATCACAGATTGAAGAGCAGATTTTACAAATCCAGCAACTCATCCCAAACTATCAGATTCAGATTTGCAAACAAGGACATCTGGATACATTGCATATCCGTACCGAAATGCGTAAAGATAGCAGTGACATTATGGCGCATCAGCTGGCAACTCAGCTGAAAAGCCAGATTAAAACCATGGTCGGAATCACCGTAAGTGTCGAAGTGCTGCCAGAAGGAAGTCTGCCACGCTCTGAAGGTAAGGCACAGCGCGTTTTTGATATCCGCAAGTCTGCATGAAGTACTATTGGATGATAGCCAAATGGTCTATCATCCAGTTTCTATAAGGTAAAGTTAAACGCAATGAATCCGAAATTAAAACAAATAATTGATGACTTTATTCAAACTGAAGCACTCAGCGGAACCTCATTAATCATGACCATCTTCGGTGACTGTATTTTTCACCGCGGTGGCATCATCAGTCTGGCCAGCCTGATTCAGCTCATGGATGTCTTCGGATTTAATGAACGATCGGTACGGACTGCCGTATTTCGTCTGGTCCAAAATGGCTGGCTGATGTCTGAAAAAATTGGTCGCACCAGCTATTACCGCGTGACCGAAAGCAGCCGCCAGCGTTTTATTATGGCGGATCAAAAAATTTATAGTTTTCAGCACACTGAATGGGATCAGAAATGGGATCTGGTGCTACTCAGTTCAGTGGAACTGGAAAATAAACTGGTTCTAAAAAAAGAACTGGAATGGCTGGGCTTTGCCAATATCGCCACCAATGTCATGGCCTATCCGGGTTGTGATCATCAGAAACTGCAAAACCTGCTGCTGAACCTGAAAATGACCGATCAGGTGGTGGTATTTAAGGCTGAAACCTTGCAGCTCTGGCAGGAATCCTATCCAACTGTAAAACGTATGGTTGCCACCAACTGGCCGGTACAGGAGCTGCATCAGCGCTATGAAAAATTCATTGCAGATTTCCGGGAATTCTTTCATCTGGTGGAACAGGAAGATGAGCTGGATCCGGTTCAGGCCTTTCAGTTGCGTATTTTGCTGATTCATCAATTCCGCCGGATTTTATTAAAAGATCCGAATCTGCCTTTTGAATTATTGCCATCCAACTGGCTTTCCCTGAATGCCCGTAATCTGAGCAGTAATTTATATCAAACGGTGGTTGCGGCAGGGGATGAGTTCTTTATGGAGATCGCCCGAACTTCGGAAGGTTCGATGCCGCCGGTACATCCACAATTTTATAAACGTTTTGGCGGTTTGCGACTGGAAGCCGTTAGCTAATCTAATTCTGCATTTTTAAAGGAATAAAATAATGCCGTGTTATGCCATTGATGGGGTGATTCCTGTGGTCAGCCCTCACGCTTATGTGCATCCGCAAGCCGTTCTGATCGGGGATGTAGTGATTGAAGAGGGCGTATATATCGGGCCTTTCGCTACTTTAAGAGCCGACTTCGGCGGGATTCACATCCAGAAAAATGCCAATGTTCAAGATTCCTGTACCATCCATGGCTTTCCCGGTAGCGTCACGCTGGTCGAAGAGTATGGCCATATCGGACACGGCGCGATTTTACATGGCTGTATCATTCGTAAAAATGTACTGGTCGGCATGAACAGCGTGATTCTTGATGAAGCCGAGATTGGTGAAAATACCATTGTTGGTGCTAATAGTACGGTTAAAGCCAAGGCCCAAATTCCGGAAAATTCATTGGTACTCGGTAGTCCAGCACGGGTCATCCGTCCCCTGGACACCAAAGAAATTGCTTGGAAAAGCAAAGGGACACAAGAATATATTCAGCTGACAGAGCGCTGTCTTTCCTCAATGCAGGAGGTCAGTCCTTTAACAGAAGTCTCCACAGACCGGCTCAGTTACAAAGCGTTTAAGGCAGATTATCAGATCAAGCAGAATAGCTTGAATGACTAAGTTAAGAACATGATTCTATTAAATAGATGAATTCTGCATTTTAAAAACAGGAAGTAACTGAAACCAAATTCCAACTGCATTCCCTGACCGTCTATTTAGACTGAAATAAAACTGGTCTGGAAAGCATATATATGGAAAATAGGGAATTTAAAGATCATTTCTCCCAGCAGTCACAGGACTATGCTTTGTTTCGTCCGCATTATCCGGATGCATTGGGAAAGCTATTGGCAGAGCTGTCACCAGGTACTAAATTGGCTGTAGATGTCGGCTGTGGTTCTGGACAGCTTTCAGAAGTTTTGGCGAATTACTTTGATCAGGTGCTTGCTATTGATGCGAGTGCTGAACAGCTTGCCCAAGCCAAAGCGCATCCAAAAATTCAGTATGGTCAGGCACTCGCTGAANNATTGCTAAACCCAATGCCATTCTGGCTTTAATTAGCTATGGCGTATTCAGTGTGGATGAGCCCCATCTGAATCATTATTTTAAGCATTTTTATGAAGTCACGCTTGCACCGTACTGGCCACCTGAACGTCGCCATGTAGATGAAGGATATAAAAATTTACCATTTCCATTTCAGGAAATTGCGACTCAGCCACCGGTATTGCAGGTTGAATGGAATTTTTATCAGTTAATTGGTTATATGAGTACTTGGTCAGCCGTGAAAGCAACAACTCAAGCACTCGGACATAATCCATTAAATGTACTGGCAGATGCCTTATTGCCAGAATGGGAAGATCCAGAATTGCCCAGAGTCATTCGCTGGCCATTATCAGTGCGTGCGGGGCGTATAATCGTTTAAAAAAATATTAGAGCTAGAATCTGTTTATTGAACAATGAATTGAATATTCACGGCTCAGAATTATCGCCCTAGAATCATTTCCAGCACAAATTTAGAACCAATAAAACCCAGTGCCAGCAAGCCAAAACCGAGCAGGGTAAAGCGCACGGCTTTCTGGCCACGCCAGCCAAACTTCCAGTGTCCAATTAATAGTGAACCGTAAACAAGCCAGGAAATGATACTGAACGCCGTTTTATGTGCCAGATGCTGAGCAAAGAAATTGTCGATAGTAAAAAAGCCAAAGCCCAAAGCGAGGGTAAGTAAAACAAAACCGGTCATCAGCATATCAAACAGCAATGATTCCATGTCTTGATAAGAGGGTAGCAAACTGACCCAAACGCGGCGTTTTTGCTTCTTTTTCAGCTCACGATCCTGAAAGCGTAAAATTACGGCCTGAATGGTCGCCATGAGCAATACCGCATAAGCAGACAAAGACAGGATAATATGAATATCCAGACCCAAAGAGTTTTGTGTGATGATTTTTGCAGGCTGAGTAAACGCAAAGCCAAGAATTAATCCGGTCGCAGCCACCGGAATCCCGATCAGGTTCAGCGCAATAATCGGACGATAAGTGCTGTAAATAATGCTGAGTAACAGCATCAGACCAGAGGTAAAGGAAAACAGGGCAAAGACATCATAATTGATGCCCAGCGGGGTATGCATATCGCCATATAAAACCAGCGCATGCAAGCCCAGTCCAAGCAGTGCGGTTAGCGAGACAAACCATTGATTAGGAGCACGTTTAGACATTAAATGAATGAACAGATACCAGAAGGAAGCGGTATAAGCGACTAATGCTAAGATCGTATAAACCAAGGGGAGGCTAACCATGTCAAACCTTTTTAAGGGTGATGAATATTCATTTATATAAATTCGCTGCGAACTACAGTATCCTATAGCATTCTATGCATAAATTTTCTATTTTAAGAAACAATTTTTTGCTCATGGCTATTTTAAGCGGATTTTGCAATGTTTGATACCTTAACAGAACGACTCACGCAGAGTTTAAGAAATGTTACTGGCTCAGGGCAGCTAACCGAAGACAATATTAAAGATACGTTACGTGAAGTGCGTATGGCGCTTCTTGAGGCCGATGTTGCGTTACCTGTAACTCGTGAATTCATCGCGAAAGTTAAGGAAGAAGCATTGGGCCAGGAAGTGATGACTCAGTTATCTCCTGGGCAGGCTTTTGTCAAAATCGTTCATGACGAATTGACCAAAATGATGGGCGAGGCCAATGAAAGCCTCGACCTCGCTGCAAAACCACCTGTGGTTGTCCTGCTGGCAGGCTTGCAGGGTGCAGGTAAAACAACAACTGCAGCGAAACTTGCACGCTTCTTACAAGAACGTCAAAAGAAAAAAGTCGCGATGGTCTCTGCCGATGTGTATCGTCCGGCTGCGATCAAACAGCTACAGACTGTCGCAGGTGAAGTCGGTGCGATTTTCCTAGAATCCAGCGCAGACGAAAAACCGATTACGATTGTGAATCGCGCGATTGAACAGGCAAAAATCCAGTTTGCCGATGTACTGATTGTCGATACGGCAGGCCGTTTGCATATCGATGATGACATGATGGGTGAAATCAAAGAGCTGCATGCAGCGATAAACCCGACTGAAACCCTGTTCGTGGTCGATGCCATGACNNCCAATCAAATTCTTGGGTATGGGTGAGAAACTCGATGCCTTGGAGCCATTCCATCCTGAGCGTGTCGCACAGCGTATTTTGGGTATGGGTGATGTACTTTCTTTGGTTGAAGAACTTGAACGCAAGGTCGACAAAGAAAAAGCCGAAAAAATGGCGAAAAAACTGCAAAAAGGCGGCAGCTTCAACTTTGAAGACATGTTGATGCAGTTTGAGCAGATGAACAAGATGGGCGGCATGATGGGCTTCCTGGACAAGCTTCCTGGCATGAGCAATGCCGGTCTGCAAGATGCGTTGGCGCAAGCCAATCCTGAAAAGCAGGTCAAGAAAATGGAAGCGATTATCCAGTCAATGACCTTGAAAGAGCGTCGTAATCCGGACTTGATGAACCCAAGCCGTAAAAAACGTATCGCAGCAGGTTGTGGTATGGAAGTGGCAGAAGTCAACAAGCTGATCAAGCAACATGCCCAAATGGCCAAGATGATGAAAAAATTTGCCAATCCATCCGGTATGGCAAAAATGATGAAGTCACTCGGCGGCTTGCAGAAACAGTTTGGCGGCGGCGGTGGTATGGGTCCATTGTTCGGCGGCAATGACAAGAAATAAGTTTTGTTTTAAAAAAAGGCGCAATATGCGCCTTTTTTTATTGCGAATAAATTAGTCAAACCGGTTTAAACAAAACAACATTTACTTACCCAAAATAAAAATCCGATCAGGCAGACTCGGGAATATCAGCACAAAATAAAGAGAAATTTCAAATGAACCAAGTAATTGTCGTACATGGTTATACTGCAAGCCCGGAAGAAAACTGGTACCCATGGATTCAGGAAAAAGCCCAACAGGAAAATGTCAGTTTAAAAGTCCTCCGGCTGGATCCATCGCCTACACCGACACTGGACACCTGGGATCAGCAAATGCGTGAACAGATTGATGCAATTGACGAGGACAGTATCTTTATCGCACATAGCTTGGGAACTGTGGCCGCATTGCATTACTTATCCAGAGAATTAAAACAGCAGAAAATTCAGCAACTGGTACTGATCGCGGGATTTAATGGTCGATTGGGTCGCCTGGATGAAGTAAATCCTTTTATTGATGCCGCTGAAATCAATTTTGATTTACTCAAACAACAGGTTGCAGAGCGTGTGGTGATCTACTCCGAAGGAGATGACCGGGTTGCACCAGAATTTAGTCTGGAACAGGCGGACAGTCTGGATGCCATTGTGGTGAATGCCAAGCATCACGGACATTTTATTGATTCTCAAGGCTGTACTGATTTGCCAGAACTCTGGAAAGTAATCGAACCTTATCTGATTAAATCTTAAATTTAGGCATGTTATTGTATTCGCTAAATTTTAAAATTTAACATGAGATGGTGTTCAAAAAGGCACTTGAATTCCATCTCCAGACTGGTTAAAACTAATTTTTTGTCGACGCAATTTGCGTTCAATGATAATAAGTAAATCACTATGAAAAATATAATAAAGAAAGTCTATATCGTGCCGGATTATCAGGCGACCTCCAATGATCACTGGTANNTGGTGGCCTGGTCAGAACTGAATAAAATACTGCAGGCTGTGCGACTCGATCTGAAAAACTTGCCGTATAGCTATAAACGTGCGGTGATGCTGATCTCCAGTAATGATCCCTATGTGCCTGCACCGATTTCCTTGCGTTTAGCACATAGCTTGAATGCACAAATTTTTGAGATCAAAAAAGCCGGGCATTTCAACAAGTCCGATGGCTTTGCCGATTTTCCGCAATTGCTGGACATTATCAAACAGTGTCTGGCAAATGAGCTGCAAAATGCTGCAGGCCTTTAAGCAAAAGATCCGGTTCAATCCGGGGCTGATACTGAGCGAGATGCTGCGCAAATAGCGGAGCATCTCCACCGGTTAAAACCAACTGTGCTGGAAAATCATGTAGTACTTTCTCAATCGTGCTGAGTAGACCCAGTAGGATGCCATGATGAACAGCATCGATGGTGTTGCGTCCAGGATTGAGTTCAGAAAAAGCGGCATCCGGGATTTTAATGCCTTTGGTATTCTGAATCAGTGAATCACGTTGCAAGTACAGATTTGGCAGAATAAAACCACCCAAATGTTGTTGTCCTTGCGCCAGATCAATGGTCAGCGCCGTACCGCAACTAATCACACAATAATTTTCATGCGCTTGCGTCGCCACTGCAAGTACCTGTAACCAGCGGTCAATCCCCAGTTGCGAAGGTTCATCATAGCCACAGATCAGACCGGCATATTCTGCTTGTACCTGAGCAAAAATCACTGGAATATGTAGACTTTCTAAAATGCTGAGAATACGCTCATTATTGATTTTATCTTGGACAGAAGATAATCCCACCTGATGCAAGCCCAGCGCTTTGAAATGCTGGATCAGGCCAAGTAACAAATCAGCAGGAGACTGTAAATGTAATTCTGCTGCCTGTTCAATAATCTGATCATGCTCGGTAATCCAGTATTTAAGCCGGGTATTGCCGATATCCAACCATAATTTTTTCATTGCTGTATGCCTGTTCATCCACCGTGTTTAAGGCGGAGCTGTCCCTGATAAAAGGTCTGGATTCCCTGATCGGTCAAAATCTTGAC
>DFCG01000054.1:0-4510 GCA_002367455.1 Acinetobacter sp. UBA3060
ACAAACTGATAGCCACCCGGACCTTCCATACCGTAGACACACATATACGCACCGCCAATACCCACAGCATTTTCAGGTGTCCATGTCCGTGCAGGGTTATATTTGGTGGTGACCAAACGCTGGCGCGGATCAAGTGGCGTTGCTACAGGTGCACCCAAATACACATCACCCAAGCCCATGACCAAATAACTGGCGTTATAGACCACATCTTTCACGGCTTGTTTGTCTTTTAAGCCATTAATACGACGGATAAATTCGATATTGTCCGGACACCACGGCGCATCAGGTCGTACCGTTTGCATATAACGCTCAGTGGCAAGTTGTGTTTGTGAATCTTCCCAAGCTAGTGGTAAATACACGGTACGTGATGGCACTTGCATCTCGGTCACATCAGGCAGTTGCTCTTCCGCCACTTGTAGCATACGCAATAAATCAATCTGATCGAGCTGAGTCGAATCAAAATGAATTTGCAGTGAACGAATGCCCGGTGTCAGGTCGATAATACCTTGAATGTTTTGATCTTTGACCCATCGCATCAGCGCATGAATACGGAAACGCAGGTTTAAATCTAAAACCAACTCGCCATATTCAACGAGCATATAGTTATTGCCGGCAGGACGATACACCACATCAGGTGTGCCATTTTGACCTTTTAAAGTATCTAAAATGGCAGATTTCAGCGTGCTGATTTCAGGATAGAACGATTCATCAAAGGTGACCGCTTGTGTATCTTGTGCATTTAATTGCGCATGATATTTTTCATTTAAAAGTTTGGCTTGATGATAGCTCACAGGGACAAATTTGACTTTATCGCCAGCTTTGAGCTGACCCAATTTCCACAGCTCAGAATTGATCACCACCGCAGGGCACACGAAACCACCTAGGCTTGGACCATCAGGCCCAAGAATAATTGGCATATCACCAGTGAAATCGATCGCCCCAATGGCATAGGCATTGTCATGAATATTGGATGGATGCAGACCCGCTTCACCACCATCCTGACGTGCCCATTCAGGTTTTGGACCAATCAAACGGATACCAGTACGGCTTGAGTTAAAGTGAATTTCAAACTCATTGGCAAAGAAAGTATCAATGTCGTTTTTGGTAAAGAAATCAGGTGCACCATGTGGACCATACATCACCGCAATTTCCCAAGTATTTGAGAATGTTGGGATTTGATCTTCATTTAATGCTTTTACTTCATCAGATGTAAATGCCGTGATTGGAAGCATATCGCCAATGAGCAAGTTACGCCCTGCATGACCGCCAAACTGACCTAAGGTAAAAGTCGCTTGTGAGCCTAAATATTCAGGCACATTCAGACCGCCTTTAATGCCGATATAGGTACGGCAACCTGTGGCGATCTTGCCACATTTAAGTACCTGACCTTTACGCACATTCACGGTTTGCCACATTGGAACGGCTACGCCATCCAAGGTCGATGGCATATCACCACCTGCAAGCACAATTTGGCTATCGCAATGGAATTTTAAGCTTGGGCCTTGTAGGGTACATTCGAGCCCTGCGGTATTCGGTGCATTGCCCAACAATTGGTTCGCAACATTTAAAGACAGCGGATCAATCGCACCCGATGGTGGTACACCGACATCCCAATACCCCAAACGTCCTGTCACATCTTGCACTGCGGTTTGAATGCCCGCTTGCAGAACTTCAATCTTTTGGGTTTTCCACTCAAAGCTATTTAAAAAACGTGTGGTTTGCGTGCCGGCTTTAAATACATCGCAGTCGATAATGTTTTGTAGATATTCAAGGTTGGTTTCAATGCCCGCCACTTGGGTTTTAGCCAATGTATCGGTCATGGCTTGGATTGCCGATTCACGGGTCTCACTTGTCACAATGATTTTGGCAATCATCGGGTCATAGAAAGATGACACGTTTGAACCTGTTTCTACCCATGTTTCATTACGCACATTGGCATCAAACTCAACATGCGTTAAAAGCCCTGCACTTGGCTGGAAGTTTTTGATTGGATCTTCGGCATAGAGACGAACTTGAATCGAATGACCTTGAGACTCAAGTTTTGATGTCGGTGCAACCCAATCACCACTGCCTAAAGTCACCATCCATTCAACAAGATCGACACCAAAGACTTGCTCGGTTACACCATGCTCTACTTGTAGACGGGTATTCACTTCCAAGAAATAGAATTCTTGGGTGTCGGTATCCATCACAAATTCAACTGTACCTGCCGAGCGGTAATTCACCGATTGCATCAATTGAATCGCGACATTTTGAATATAGGCACGTTGCGTATCGTTTAAATGTGGTGCAGGCGTTTCCTCAATGACTTTTTGGTTACGACGTTGCACCGAACAATCACGCTCGCCCAGTGCTAGAACTAAACCGTTGCCATCACCAAAGATTTGCACTTCGATATGACGAGCATTTTGTACGAATTTTTCTAAGTAAAGGCCTGCATCTTTAAAGTTGGCTTGCGCTAAATAAGACACGGTTGCATAAGCTTCTTTCAGCTCCTCCGCATTCCACACCAAACGCATGCCAATACCACCACCACCTGCGGTACTTTTCAGCATCACAGGATAGCCAATACGCTCAGCCTCAAGCAGGGCTTCAGCTTCATCAGCCAATAATTGGCTACCTGGCAATAACGGTACATTGGCTTGAATCGCCAATTCACGTGCAGTGTGTTTCAGACCAAATGCTTTCATTTGCTCGGCATTTGGGCCCAAGAACACAATGCCTTGTGCTTCACAGAGATTACAGAATTCGGCATTTTCAGACAGGAATCCATAGCCCGGATGAATCGCTTGCGCACCGGTATATTTGGCCACTTCTAAGATTTTATCGACATTCAGATAGCTTTGGCTTGCAGGTGCATCACCAATAAAGACCGCTTCATCAGCTAAAGTCACATGCAAGGAATCACGATCTGCTTCCGAATACACCGCAACCGATTGGATGCCTAATTTTTTAAGGGTACGGATGACACGACAAGCAATTGCACCACGGTTGGCGATGAGAACTTTATTAAACCCATATTTTAAAGTCATAGTCTTATACCTCGCCTTCACGGACAATCAGTTGAATTTTTGTTGGGTTATAGGCATTACATGGGTTATTTAGTTGTGGGCAGTTTGAGATCAACACAATCAAATCCATCTCAGCTTTAATTTCCACATATTTGCCCGGTGCAGAAATCCCATCATCAAATTTCAGGTGACCATCTGAAGTTACAGGTACATTCATAAAAAAATTAATATTTGGACCGATATGGCGCACATNNAGATAAATTTGACGGTTCATCGCCAAAGTATCGGTTGCGCTATAACGCTCTTCAGGGTTATGTGCGGAAATAAACAAAGTATCCACCGCTTGATTACCTTCAAGATCAACAATACGGAAATACTGGCCTTTTTTGACTTCACACATCCATGCTTCACCGGCAGGACAAACTTCGCTAAGTACTGATTTTTCTATATTTACGAGTGCAGTCATGATCATTCCCCTTAAGCAGTTAAAGCGTAGTAGCGGTTATTATTTTGAAACGCACGCTGATTTTGCGGGCATGAGTCACGGCAGACATCGGTGTCGCCTAAAGGCAGTGCTTTAAAGAGTGAGAGCTGAATATCGGCTGGTGCATATTCATTAGAATTGTCGAGTGCATGTGGTGCGCTGGATAAAAACACCAAACAATCCATTTCAAAGCGTAGTTCAATNNGTCGCCGATAAGCCAAATTTGGTCATCTCTAAAAGCAAGCTGTCTTTACCGTTGCGGTACATGTCGTTACGCGCATCTTGGAAGCTTTGCTTGCCAAACTGTTGTTCGATTTGCTGTGCGGTACTTGGCGCACAAAAGGCATCATTCCAACCATGGTCATCTTTAACAATCGAGATCATCGCACGACCTAAATCAGACGCCAAAATGTGTCCTGTACTTAAAAATGCGCTGTGTTGACCTTTTAAGCTGTCTGGCATGTTATAGGCTTCAAGCTTATCTTCGCTATTCACACAAAACAGTGAAACATTGGCATTTGCGCCTAAAGATTTAAGTTGTAAAACTGCGCCAGGCTGGATGCGTGCTGACCAGTGGTGTCCACCCGGTAAACGTTCAGTCCAGAGGACTTGATCTTCGTGATAAGTAGTTGTGCTCATATGCATCCATCCCAATCTTGTACGGTTTACCTCCCGGGCTTTTATCCCTCCGTGTAGCTTGAGCTTGAAACTTAAGCCGTGAACTCTCGGTCGCAGACCTACATGAATCTTCATGTATCGGAACCCTAGATCACTTTATGATTGAGTAGATAGATGCAAAGGACGTGCCAAACTGGTAATACTATTTTTTATATTCGTAATACTTTTTTTTGAGATGGAACTGATCACTTCAGGTGCAAGGCTCTGAAAAAGGCATCAAGATGTACCAAAATAAAAAAATCCCGGCTTGAACCGGGAGTTTAAAATCTAGAGATGAGAACTCAATCAAACTATTTAAGTTGTAGAGTTATTTACTTAAAATCTCATGCAGCATATT
>DFCG01000054.1:4559-4798 GCA_002367455.1 Acinetobacter sp. UBA3060
TCAAACAGTTTCTGCTGATAAAAGCCATTCTCCAGATTTGGCAAGAAGCCCAAAGCCAGATCAATCTCACCATTGGCCATTTGATAACTGGTTTCCGAGGTAATCGGACGCACATTCAGACGGATATGGGATGCATGCTGCTTCAGATACTGGGAAATTTTTGGCAATAACACCAGATGTGATACATCGGTCATCGCCAGTGTAAAGCGCTGCTGTGAAGTGACCTGATCAAAATTGAT
>DFCG01000054.1:4946-5174 GCA_002367455.1 Acinetobacter sp. UBA3060
TCATTGCCAATACGTAAAAATAAAGGATCACCATAATGCTGGCGAATTTTATTCAGCAGATTGCTCACCGCTGGCTGGCTCATATCTAAATGATCGGCTGCCTGAGATACGTTTTTAAATTTATAGACATAATAAAAAATACTGAGCAATTTACAGTCAAGTTCAAACACAGAAATACATTTCCTTTAACTTTCTCATCATTCGGACAGGTCTTTCATCCGCATAAGT
>DFCG01000054.1:5255-6303 GCA_002367455.1 Acinetobacter sp. UBA3060
ATATCGTCGAGTTAAAACCTCAGGCAGACCTCCTGATTCAGGCTTTAAAACAGCAACAGATATCACTGGCTTTGACCACCACCACCAGTTTATTCAATGTACAGCGCTATCAGGATAACAATCGAAATATTAACTCTAAAATCAGCTTTGATGAGGACTTTTCCTTGATTCTCACCCGTGAAAATGTCCAGAACATTAAACCTCATCCCGAAGTTTATCTGAATGTTTTGCAAGCCTTTAACCTTCGACCTGAGGAATGTCTAATTATTGAAGACTCTCTAGTCGGTGTAGAAGCAGCAAATCATGCGGGCATCGAGGTAGTGGGAATTTATGACCAGCACTCCGCTCATGAAATAGATTTGATCAAAGCCAAAGCAAATTATTATGTCGAAAATTTTGCTGAATTATTAAGTTCATTCAATAACAACATCCACTAAAAAAGATGCCATGAAGCATCCTTGTTCATGACATCTTGAATACTATTTGTGGCTTAAAAATCTTGCTGACTATTTGGCTTTTTTATAGATTGAGCCTGAACCAACCAGATTTCCGGTTTTCTCATCGATTGCAAAATCGACCATACCTGCACCTGCGTTCAACTGAAGCATGCCATTTTCGTTCACTGCAGCGGGCATTGGATTCTTTTTCTCGGTTTTACCGGTTTCCTTATCTTTGATCGTATTGGTAATCAGATAATTTTCACCATTTTTTGAAATAACCAGAATATTTTCAAGTTTTGGATTTTCCACGGTGTTTTTCCAGTTGCCCTGATAATCTGGTGCGGGTGCTTCAGTGGTGTTACAAGCAGTTAAAAGTACTAATAATGGAATTGCTGAAAAATATTTAAGATGTTTCAAAACTGAGACCTTGAGTGTAACGACGCGGCCATTATAGAGAGAAGCCTTTAGAGCTGAAGCAGGTTGTTGTAGGCAAAGCGTTTCAGCAGTACTGGATCTGTTTTGCTTTCGTCATTTTTTGAAATCTGTATCCATATTTTATTCATAAACAGGATTATTCTAATGATATTAAATCTGATAAAACTTAAAAA
>DFCG01000099.1:0-280 GCA_002367455.1 Acinetobacter sp. UBA3060
TGCGGGTGTGGTCGTTGAAGTAGGTGAAGGTGTTATCAGCCTGAAACCGGGCGATCACGTGATTCCGCTTTATACTGCTGAGTGCGGCGAATGCTTGTTCTGTAAGTCAGGTAAGACCAACCTGTGTGTTGCTGTGCGTGCGACCCAAGGTAAAGGTGTCATGCCAGATGGTACAACCCGTTTCTCTTATAATGGCGAGCCGATCTATCACTATATGGGTTGTTCAACTTTTTCTGAATATACTGTGGTTGCTGAAGTGTCTCTGGCAAAAATTAATCCT
>DFCG01000099.1:351-8543 GCA_002367455.1 Acinetobacter sp. UBA3060
TTTGGTGGGGTAAAAGGTCGTTCACAATTGCCGGGAATGGTAGAGCAATCCATGAAAGGTGAAATTCAACTTGAGCCTTTTGTGACACATACCATGCCATTAGATCAGATCAATGAAGCTTTTGACCTGATGCATGAAGGTAAATCAATCCGTACGGTCATTCATTTTGACTAAGCTTTTTTATGCGGCTTTCACTTGATTCAGGATACATTAGTGCATGAAAGCCTCACAGAGAGTCACTGAAACAACACACGCCTGCTAATGTCATTACATGCCAGATGCTTATATTAAATAGGACGTATGAAAATACGTGATAAAACCATTTTAAAGAATAAGGATAAGCTCTATGTCGAATGATAATTTTGATCGTGATGTAATTAAGAATGCGCCTAAAGATGTCCGCGATGATTTAAATGCTGATCCAATTACGGGTGAACCTGGCGCACATCCTGTAGGTACAGGTGTCGGTGCTGCAGGTGGCGCAGCAGCAGGTGCAGCTATTGGTGCTGCAGGCGGTCCGGTGGGTGTCGCTGTCGGTGGTGTTGTTGGTGCGGTCGTTGGCGGTCTGGCAGGTAAAGGTGTAGGCGAAGCTATAAATCCAACTGAAGAACAGGCTTACTGGCGTGATAATTCGATCAATACGCCATACTATTCAGATGCCCGTACTACCTATAGCGATCTGGATTATGACCGTGATTATGATACGGCCTATCGAGTCGGTTATGAAAACCGTGGCAGCTATGATGCCCATACCCGTTTTGAAGACGTAGAACCTGATTTGAGACTGAAATGGGAACAAATAAAAGGCGAATCACGTTTAAACTGGGAACAGGCTAAATTTGCAGTGCGTGATGCCTGGAATCGTGTTTCACGTTAATTTTTAATCTTTGGATTAAACTGAAGTTTCTTTGGTAAAACCCGCAATAGGTTTGTGGGTTTTACTAATTTTAGTGATACATATCACGGTTTGATTGATCGATAAATAAAAGTAGAAAAGTTAATAAATATTTTTTTATATTTAATGCTTGTCAAATGATCACAGAGCGCGTATTTTAATTTCAGAATCACATTTTATGAAAGACATAACATGTTAAAGCAACCTATCATTTCAAATGCATATTTTTATTTCTGGCAGTTTAGCTAATTGCCTGAATGCGTTTGGGCAATGAAAAGGTTGCCCACCAGTTTATACCTGATCGGCAACCCTGATCAGGTTTTTTTATACCTTTCATTTTTTAAAATATTTTGGAGACAGCCATGACAAACTTTAACTATTCATACTTTAACAACTTTTATTGGTCTTATTTTAGTCAGCTAATGACACTCACAACACTTTCGATTAGACCCATAACGCTCAAATAAAAGTTTGGACTGATTGCCAGTCCCAGGATTAAAGTCATGAATACCCCAAATACATCACAACAACATCATGCTGAAAGCATTTTAATTTTACCTCAGCAGCTTAAGCAGCAATTGCCACTGTCTCCGCAATTGGCCAGCCAAGTCGCTGAACATCGTCAAATCATTCAAAATATATTAGAAGGCAAGGATCATCGTTTGATGGTGGTCACCGGCCCATGTTCCATTCATGATGAAGCTTCCGCGCTAGACTATGCAGAAAAATTAAAACAACTTCAGTCACAGCTATCTGATCAGATTTTCCTGGTGATGCGTGCTTATATTGAAAAACCACGGACTACGGTGGGTTGGAAAGGTTTCCTTTACGATCCAAATCTGGATGGTTCATCCAATATGCAATTGGGCTTGGAAAAATCCCGTGACTTATACCTAAAAATTATTGAAATGGGCCTGCCAATCGCTTCGGAAATTCTTAGCCCAATGGCAACTGCTTATTTCGATGATCTATTGGCCTGGGGAGCGATTGGCGCACGTACCAGCGAATCACAAATTCATCGCGAAATTTCCAGCCATATGCCGTACAGCATCGGTTTCAAAAATGGTACTGATGGTTCGATCCAGATTGCACTAGATGCCATCCAGTCTGCCTCTCATCCGCATCAATTCTTGGGGATGAGCCAGTCTGGTTTACCATGTATTTTACACTCGCAAGGTAATCCGAAAGCACATTTGATTTTACGTGGCTCGAATAGCGGACCAAATTACCAATTGTCAGAAATTGAGAAAATCCGGGCCAAACATCAGATCGACTTACCGGCATTGGTAATTGACTGTAGTCATGGCAATAGCTCAAAAAATCCGATGCTACAGCCTAAAGTACTGGAACAGATCGTAGCAGAACGCTTACAGACCAATGTTCGTGGCGTAATGCTAGAAAGTCATTTGGTAGATGGCAACCAGAAAATTTCTGAGCAAATGACTTATGGTCAATCTGTTACTGATGGATGTCTGGGCTGGACAAAAACACGACAACTGTTACTGGAGGTGGCCAATACTTTAGCGATCAGTTGTCTGAAACGTAGTGCCTAAATTTAAAAACCACTTTCTCTGCTTGAGCAGCGGGGAAAGTGCTTTTTTGAATATCAGGAAGCAGTTATTTATAAATATAATTAACCTGTAATAGGTCACATAATTGTGACGATAATTTTCATCAAATTATTAAAATCTGTTTGTGTCCTTGTCTAACTCTAGACACAATAAAAACCAGTATATCTCTCTGAATATATAAATTTTTCAAATATTTAAATATCAAATCCGTTCACTTGGGGATCTCAATGTTTGCGCTAGAGCTTTTAGAAGAAGCACGAAAATTTATGCACCATATGCTAACCAAAGTGGTTGAATATGGCGGTTCAGATTTATTTATTACTGCAGATTTTCCACCAAGTATTAAACATCAAGGTTTGATGAAACCATTTGGACAGCAGACCCTGACCGCTGAGAAAACCAAGCTCTTTGCTTATAGCCTAATGAATGAAAAACAGCGCAATGAATTTGAAACCGAACTTGAGTGTAATTTTGCGATTACTGTTCCGGGTATTTCACGTTTCCGGGTCAATGTATTCCAGCAACAGTTGAATATCGGTATGGTGATTCGTACCATCACTGCGGAAATCCCAAATTTCCAGAAGTTAAAACTGCCTGAATCGCTGAAACATGTGATTATGGAAAAACGTGGTCTAGTCTTGGTGGTCGGTGGAACCGGTTCGGGTAAATCAACTTCACTGGCAGCGATGATTGACTATCGGAATGAAAACTCGGCTGGACATATCATCACGGTAGAAGATCCGGTGGAATATGTACACAAGCATAAAAAATCCATGATTACCCATCGTGAAGTCGGGGTAGATAGCCATTCTTGGCAAAATGCTTTAAAAAATACCTTACGTCAGGCACCCGATGTGATTTTGATCGGGGAAATCCGCGATACAGAAACTATGGAACATGCGATTGCTTTTGCTGAAACTGGGCATCTTTGTTTAGGTACGTTGCATTCCAATAATGCCAACCAGACTTTAGACCGGATTATTAACTTCTTCCCAGAAGAACGTCGCAATCAGTTGTTGATGGATTTGTCCTCCAATATGAAGGCTATTATTTCACAGCGTTTGGTTCGGACTCAGGATGGCAAGGGACGTCGAGCAGCCATTGAAATCATGTTAAATACACCGCTCATTTCAGACTTGATTTTGAAAGGAGAGTTTCATGAGTTGAAAGCGATTATGGCAAAATCACGGGAATTGGGAATGCAGACCTTTGATCAGGCTTTATTTGAACTCTATAACCAGGGCGAAATTTCTTATGAAGAAGCATTACGTAATGCCGATTCAACCAATGAATTACGTTTACAGATCAAATTAAAAAGTAATCGTCAAGACAATGCTCCGGCTGGGCAAGCCACCCAATTTTCCATGATTACAGAACCGAAAATAACTGATAAAGATGCAGAAGATCAGTCGGAAACGGAATAAAAAATTCTAATTTTCTATTAGATAAAACAAAAAAATCAGCCCTCAGGCTGATTTTTTTATCCAAAATCAAAATTAAAGCCCGGCTTCATACTCTGTATTTGAAAGTAGTTTTTCAACATCTGCGATATTATCTGGCTTAATTTTATAGATCCAGCCTTTGCCGTATGGATCATCATTAATGAAATCTGGATCATCTTCAAGGTCAGGATTAATTTCTACCACCACACCCGACACAGGCGCATGAATATCTGAAGCGGTTTTCACCGACTCAACCACACCCGCTTGCTCACCTGCAGTGATATGCTGATTCAAGTCAGGCGCTTCTACATAGACTAAATCACCTAACGCATCCTGTGCATGGTCGGAAATACCGGTCACAACAAGATCACCCTCAATGCGCACCCATTCATGTGTACTTGCGTACTTTAATTCTGCAGGATGATTCATTGATAACTCCTTAAAAATCTTAAGATCATTTTTGACATGTTTTATACATTCTTTTTAAGCAAAACAAAAGGCTTATACTTCCTTATAAATAAGGATCTTTGCGCCAGTTGCTCGGGCTGCGACCACTCCAGCGTTTAAATGCTCTGCTAAAATTGGCGACATCACTATAACCCAGTTCATCGGCAATCTGTTCCAGAGTGAAATCTGTCCGGGATAATAACGAGGTGGCATGCCGGTAACGCACTTCATCGACCAGGGTAGAAAAGGAGGTGCCTTCGGCGGCGAGTTGACGTTTTAAGGTGCGGTCAGACATGTGCAAGCGATCCGCCACACTTTCAATACTGAGATAGTGTTGCTCAGCATGGGTCAATATATCCCGGACACGCATGGCAATCCGATGCCGTTCACCCAAGGCAGAAAGTTCCGTTTCACACTGGTTAATCGCAATCTGGCTGGCAATCGGATCGGCATGCACCAGCTTGTTCATCAGGTAGCTTTTATCAAAGCTCAGAATTAAATGCGGTTGTTCAAAACGGAACTGATGGGTGGGGAACTTCGCCATAAAGCGTTCAAAATCTTCCGGCTTTTTGAAATCGAAGTCGATTTCTCCTGTCGCATCAGTAACGCCTGTAATCGCTTTGGCCATACTGATCAGACCGATCATCAAGGCAATGGAAATTTCGGTGCGCAGAGGTTCAAGCTGAATATCGGTTTGCAACTGTACCGTGGCTTTGGCACCAAAAGTCGAGAAAAATAGTTGCAGGAAGGGTAAACGGAGTTGAATAAATCGGTTCGCCAGTACCAGCGCATCGGTAATATTATTCGCCGTCATAATGGCATAGCCAATAAAGCCATGAATCGAGATCCGCATCTGTGTGCCAAGATGATAACCTAAGGTCGGCTCTCCGGTCAGTTTCAGGGCATATTTGACCAGTTCATTGGCGACAGGAGTTGGAATACGAAAATCAGGATCTGCCAACTGTTCACTGGTCAGGCCAAAAGGTTGGAAAAGCGACTCATTGTTATAACCCCAGCGGGAAATGACATCGAGAAGCAAGAGACCGTAAACACCTGGAATTCCTTGGTCTTGGCGTGGAGCAATTGTTTTCATGCGCGATCCGTTGCACTCATTCAAATTTTTTTATTTATAAATAGATATTGGCATGAAGCCACCAAATTTTTCATTAAAATTGTTGGACAAAATTTTGGCGATTGTGATTCTGCCACTGGCAGATTAGCCTGAATTCAGCATTAAAATCAATTTAAACCACATAATTTTATTGATGAAATTAAAATTATTTTATTGAATAAGTCGCATCCCAGCATCTGTTTGCTCAGGACAGGACGATTGGTCTAGTTTTATTAATCATTGAACAGGACTTCTTCAGAGAGCTTTCAGAACTAGAGAGAGATGTCATTTCATAAGATACCAGATAGATGGCAACTTGCTGTTCATCTGTAGAGAAAATTTTACAAAGAAAGGTCTGGGCAAAGTTTTCCTTTTTCCAGACCTGTTCAATATTAAGGACGAGCAAATCATTAGAAGTTTTGAAATCTTCTAGAGATCATATTATTCATGATCTTTTGATGCTTTGACCTGTTGCTGAATCAGCATGCCACCAGTTTGACGCTGCCAAAGTTGGGCATAGATGCCATTTAATGCCACCAGTTCATCATGCGTGCCTTGCTCGGCGATTCGACCTTGATCCAGCACAATCAGACGATCCATCTGGGCAATGGTCGACAGGCGATGCGCAATGGCAATCACGGTTTTACCTTGCATTAAGTCGTCCAGACTGTTTTGAATTGCTGCTTCGACTTCAGAATCCAGCGCACTGGTCGCTTCATCCAGAATCAGAATCGGCGCATCTTTCAGGAATACACGTGCAATTGCAATTCGCTGACGCTGTCCGCCGGAAAGTTTCACGCCACGTTCACCGACATAGGCTTCATAGCCTTTTTTGCCACGCAAATCCGTCAGATTAGGAATAAATTCTTCTGCTTTGGCTTTACGCACAGCTTCAAACATTTCTTCATCAGTCGCATCTGGACGACCATATTTAATGTTTTCCGCGACAGTGCGATGTAGCAGTGAAGTATCTTGAGTCACTAATGCAATATTCTTGCGCAAACTGTCCTGAGTCACATCGTCAATATCCTGACCATCAATCAAGATACGACCCTGGTTAATATGATAAAAATGCAGCAACAGTTGAATCAGGGTAGATTTCCCTGCACCTGAACGGCCGACAATACCAATTTTTTCACCTGGGCGAATGGTCAGATTAAACTGATCAATCACGTTTTTATCATTATAGGCAAAGCTGACATTTTCGAATTTAATTTCACCGTGATTGAGCTGTAGCTCTTTGGCACCCGGTTTATCTTCAATGGCAATTTTGCGGCCTAAAGTTTTCATACCATCCTGAATGGTACCGACATTTTCAAACAGGGCAGAGGTCTGCCACATCATAAATTCGGCAATACTGTTCAGTTTCAGTACCATTGCNNGTACCCAGTACGCCGCCATATAACACTACACTCAGCAGTAAAATACTGATTTCGTATTGGGCACCCAGACGCATCTGTTTATATACCGTTACCATAAATTCCTGCATAGAGGTCTTGGCATACTGGCTTTCACGACCGGCATGAGCAAACAGCTTGACAGTCTGAATATTGGTATAGGCATCCGTGATACGCCCGGTCATGACGGCACGGGCATCCGCCTGAGCATTGGAAATTTTGCTCAAACGTGGAATGAAATAACACGCTGCACAGATAAACAAGGCTAGCCAGACCATCAATGGAATGATCAGCAAGGGTGAAATTGCACCCAAAACAATATTGATGGTGATGAAATAAATCAGCACATAAGCCAGCATGTCACCCAGAATGACCCAGAATTCGCGTACTGCCAGAGCGGTTTGCATAACTTTGGCCGATAATCGTCCGGCAAAATCATTGTGGAAAAAATCCAGGCTTTGTTTCATGAGCAGATTATGAAAGCGCCAGCGTAAACGCATCGGGAAATTGCTATACAAAATCTGATGCTTAATTAGGGATTGGGCGCTAGCGAAAAAAATATTGGCCAGAAGAACAATACTCAGTAAGGTTAAATTGCTAGCATGCTGTTCCAGAAAAGTATCGGGCTGGCTTTTACTGAGCCAGTTCACCAGCTCACCAATTTTTGAATACAGAAAAGCTTCGAAGCTGGCAGCACCGGCAGTACACAGTACCAGAATCAGCAAATAACGGCGGACTCCATAGGCTGCCTGCCAGACAAATGGAAAAAACTTGGTCGGTAAAGGTTGGTTCAGATTTTTGGTGGGATAGGGGTCAACCAGTCTTTCAAGCCATCGAAACATTATCGTACTCTTATCATGCATTTTGCTTTTCGGGAATTATAAAGGATTCTGTTTTTTTAAGCCCGTAATTGGGTGAAATTGCCACAAAATGATTCACTCAATTAAAACTTAGATTATAAAAATTAAACTAAAGCCAGATTTATGCCAGTCAGGATCTAAACAGATGAGGAAATAAAAAAGCCTGAAATGCAGCAGCATCTCAGGCTTGAGATTGGATGACTTGTGTTTAAGTAATAATGGAAGACGGTTGAGTAAATGCTTCCTTTAAATCAAGACCTGAAGGCGCTTGATACACCTTTAAACCAAATTCCGGAATAATCGCCAGCAGATGATCCATGATATCCGACTGGATATTTTCATACTCGACCCAGGCGGTGGTATTGGTGAAGGCATAAATCTCTAACGGTAAACCTTCACTGGTCGGCTGCAATTGGCGCACCATCAGGGAATGATTTTTACTAATGCCCGAATGCTGTTGCAGATAAAA
>DFCG01000128.1:0-4046 GCA_002367455.1 Acinetobacter sp. UBA3060
ACGTTTTGACCAGCGTGGAATTCAGTACCACGTTGACGAACGATGATGTTACCTGCAGTTACAGTTTGACCACCGTAAACTTTAACACCTAACATCTTAGGATTCGAATCACGACCGTTCTTAGTCGAACCACCGGCTTTTTTAGTTGCCATGTCTATTTACTCCTCGTAATTAGCCTGAAATAGCTGTAATTTTCAACTCAGTGAACCATTGACGGTGACCTTGTTGTTTACGGTAGTGTTTACGACGACGCATTTTGATGATGCGGATTTTGTCGTGACGACCATGGCTAACTACTTCAGCAGTTACAGTAGCACCAGCAACAACTGGAGCACCGATTTGAATGCTTTCACCGTTAACAAGCATCAATACGTCATCAAACGTAATAGTCGCGCCAGTTTCAGCTTTCAATAATTCTACTTTAAGGGTTTCACCCTCAACTACACGGTGCTGTTTACCACCGCTTTGGATTACTGCGTACATAATGTACTCCAAACAAGCCCGTGTCGTCGTGCCGATAAAGGAATATATCGAACTTAAGACGTACGCCACTGGGGGATATCTAAGGGCGAGGATTTTAAGGGATATTCAAAAAAACAACAAGCTATTTTACTGAAATAAAAATGAGCAAGATGCGCTAATTATTTAACTATTAAATAATTTCTATCAAATCAAATACTCAAGATATATTCAGCAACAAAATAATACAGCAGAAATCCGGCCAGTTTGATTAATATACTCAGCCTGACGAATAGGGCGACGCCCCTGACCTTTCCTGATTTTTATGGCTCGAAATATGGATCGAATCTACATAAGATCTATAAAAAGCTGATTTTTAGTGGAGTTTATGCATTTCTTAGGTTTCACTCATGTTATAAATTGTTAAACTACGCCCAGCGATTTACCAGACTAGAGGTTTTCTTTCACATGACCATCGACTTTAAGCAAGATATTCTCGCTCCTGTTGCTAACGACTTTGCTGCGATGGACACATTCATTAATGAAGGAATTACCTCAAAAGTTGCATTAGTGATGGCCGTCAGCAAACATGTGGTAGAAGCGGGTGGCAAACGTATGCGCCCGATTATGTGCCTTTTGGCCGCCAAGGCGTGTGGTGCTGAAAATTTAGAACCGCACCGTAAACTGGCTGCAATTATTGAAATGCTGCATACCGCAACACTGGTGCATGATGATGTGGTAGATGAATCCGGTCTGCGTCGCGGCCGCCCGACGGCCAATGCCACCTGGAATAACCAGACTGCGGTTTTGGTCGGCGACTTTCTGATTTCACGTGCTTTTGATTTGCTGGTCGATCTGAACAACATGGTGTTGCTCAAAGATTTTTCGACCGGTACCTGTGAAATTGCTGAAGGTGAAGTGCTGCAACTACAATCCCAGCATCAGCCGGAAACCACTGAAGCGACTTATTTGAATATTATTCATGGCAAGACCTCGCGCCTGTTTGAACTGGCAACAGAAGGTGCTGCCATTTTGTCGGACAAAAACGAATTCCGTCAGCCTTTAAAAACCTTTGCCGGACATTTCGGCAATGCTTTCCAGATTATTGATGACATTTTAGATTACACTTCCGATGCGGACACGCTCGGCAAAAATATTGGTGATGATCTCATGGAAGGTAAACCGACCCTGCCATTGATTGCGGCACTGAAAAACACCACCGGTGAGCAACATGAAATCATCCGTCGCAGTATTGCGACTGGCGGTACGGAACATCTGGAACAGGTCATTCAAATTGTCAATGAATCTGGTGCGCTAGATTATTGCCGTCAACGTGCTACAGAAGAAACTGAAATTGCAATTGATGCCTTGCAGGCATTACCTGACTCCCAATATCGTCAGGCCCTGATTAATCTGGCCAAACTGGCCCTACACCGAATTCAGTAACTTTTAAACTCGCCTATGCATATTAATTTTCTAGATCTTTTCCAAAACATGCAGCACCAGCTTGAACAACCTCGGGCGGTGCTGGATGAAAATCTTCTGATTGAACTGGTTGAAAGAATCAGACCTGAAGACAGCAGAAATACCGAAGAGATCGAAGCGAAATTCAATGCATTTATCCGGGCTTTATTACTCACCCCGAATGCGGTTGCCACGCTTCAAACCTTTACCCTGCGGATCATTAACCGCTATAAACAGACCGGTCTGTTTTCCGATACCGGNNGACCATCAGCAACTCCAGGAATTATTCCGCAAGGTTTTTTATCAGCGTACCGATAAATACTGGCTGGATTATTTTGATGAAGACGACTGGCAACGTTTATTTGCAGTTCTCAATCAGGGACATTCCAATCAACCTGAAAAAACCCGAATTAAAGATCAGCTGATCAAGGCACTGACCATTTTGTCTTACCGGATCAGTGGTATTGGTCTGCACCCTGAATTTATTAATGCCCAGCCTGAGCTGATGGAATATGAATCTCCTTTTCTGGTGCAGAATCGTGAGATTAACGAGTTTATTCAGGAATATAAAAAGCGCTATAACACGGTCACTCTGGTCGATTCGATCACGCCCCCCGATGCCTCACAAGCGCTGGTGATGCTGGAACAATGTCATGATGTCGTGGCCAAGATTCGCCGTTCTACCAAGCGGACTGGCGTCAGTGTCAGCCTGACCTATATGCTGGCACTGCTAGAACAGTGTCTGGAACGGGTTGAGATTCTGCTGAATATGGTTATGGATGACGATGATCTGCGTTATCAATCCATTGGCCTGTTTATGGCGGACATTACTGAAGCAATTTATAGTGAACGCAGTGTGCGGGCCCTGCTGGCTACCAATAGTGAACTTTTAGCTTTACAGGTAACTGAAAATGCCAGCAAGACTGGTGAACATTATGTGAGTACCGACAAGCAAGGCTTTCTGGCCATGTATAAATCGGCTGCAGGGGCTGGTGCCATCATCGCAACGATGGCCACCTTAAAAGTTCTGATGACACGCCTCACCATGGCCCCTTTGATGCAGGCCTTTAGCTATAGCATGAACTATTCACTAGGTTTTATGCTGATTCATGTGCTGCATTTTACCGTGGCAACCAAACAACCGGCGATGACTGCCGCTGCACTGGCTGCTACCGTACAGCAGCGTAAAGGCTCGAAAATGGCTCAAATTGCCGAGCTGGCTGCGCTGATTGTAAATATCATCCGCACCCAGTTTGTCGCCATTTTGGGCAATATTTCGATTGCGATTCCTGTAGCAGCATTGATTACCTTGTTGTGGGATTTTGCGCTGCATGAACCTTTAATGAATCATGCCAAGGCGGCCAAAACCTTGCATGACCTGAATCCTTTTACTTCGTTGGCAATTCCGCATGCAGCAATTGCCGGAGTATGTTTGTTCCTGTCCGGATTACTGGCCGGTTATTTTGACAATATGGCCGTTTATCGCAAGGTCGGCCCGCGCCTGAAAGCCCATGTGCGTTTATCGCAGCTGATGGGGCAAGAGCGTCTTTACCGTTTTGCTGATTATATCGAACGTAATCTGGGTGCACTGGCGGGTAATTTTATTTTTGGGATCATGCTCGGCAGTATGGGCACCATTGGTTTTATTCTCGGTCTGCCGCTGGATATTCGTCATATTGCCTTTGCCTCTGCCAACTTTATTCAGGGCCTGATTACGATCAATGGTCCCGATATCGGCTTGATCGTGGTGTCTTTTCTGGGTGTGTTACTCATTGGCCTGACCAACTTGTTTGTCAGTTTCACTCTGACAATTATTGTAGCCTTACGCGCGCGCCGGGTACGTTTTGAACAATGGAAACCTTTGGCAAAACTGGTCATGACTCACTTCCTGACTCGACCTAGTGATTTCTTCTGGCCACCCAAGCAAAGCATTGAAATTGACGAAAATCATACATCGACAAAAACCCAAAACTGAGATAATTACAGTATATTTAGCAACAAATTCCTTACGAAAAAAATGGAATTCGCATAAAATACGCACACTTGAAAAAAAGTGTACTGACAAGTACACTTTGCTTCAGACAATTGGCCGATCTGCGAACGGTTAAAAGGACAAGGATTTT
>DFCG01000079.1:0-3762 GCA_002367455.1 Acinetobacter sp. UBA3060
GCACGTCCGTTAAATGTCATTTCAAAACCGACTTTAGGCCCTGCCCGCTTCCCGGATTTTCTGGATATCGTACGTCGTCAATTACGCACAGATTATCAGGAAACCGATCTGACCAATCAGGGTCTGCGCATTTTCACCACTTTAGACCCTCTGGCCCAAACCCGAATTCAGGACAGTTTTAAAGAAACGGTGGCGCGTTTAAGCAAATCCAATCCGGGTCGCCTGAAAGATTTACAGGGCGCAGTATTAGTATCGCATCCGGAAAATGGCGAACTGGTGGCCGCAGTGGGTTCTACTCAAGATTTTACCGGCTTTAACCGTGCAGTCGATGCCAAACGTCAAGTCGGATCCCTGTTAAAGCCTGTGATCTACCTGAGTGCACTGGAATCAAACCGTTATCACTGGGCGAGCCCGATTGAAGACAGTGAAATCAGCATCAAAAGTGACGGCAAAACCTGGACACCGAAAAACTATAGTGGTCGTGGACATGGTGTCATTCCAATGTCGCAGGCATTATCGCAATCTTATAACCTGTCCACTGTGCGTTTAGCACAAGAATTTGGCCTGTCTACCTTTATTAATCATCTGAAAAAATTTGGTGTAACTTCAGATATTCCATCTTATCCGTCGATTTACTTGGGTGCGGTAGATATGTCCCCGATGGAAGTGATGAATATTTACGGCAACTTTGCTACAGGCGGCTTTAAATACCCAACCAAAGCCATCCGCTCTGTGGTGGATGCCAACGGCCGCTCTCTGGATCGTTATAGCCTGAGTGTACAACCGACCATTGATCCAGCTTCTGCTTATGCCCTGAATTATGGCTTACAACAGGTCATGTCGAATGGTACAGGTCGTGCAGCCTATAACAGCTTGCCACGCAGTCTGAATCTTGCTGGTAAGTCCGGTACTACGAATGACAGCCGTGACTCATGGTTTGCCGGATACTCAGGTAATTATATGACCGTGGTTTGGCTCGGTCTGGATGACAACAAAGTCACTGGCTTGACTGGTTCTTCAGGTGCCCTGCCCGTTTGGACCAATGTCATGAAACAGTTGCGCCAGAAACCGGTGAATCTGCCACAGCCGAATGAAATCGAATGGCATTGGCTGGATCGTTATACCGGTCATTTATCGGCACAAGGCTGTGAAGGCGCCATGTATATCCCGATTTCGCGTCATGCCCTGCCAAATCAGGCGACTGCCTGCGGCATCTCGCACTATGCGACGGAACCTTATGATATTGATTCAGAACCTGCGCCATCTGATGCTGAACAGGATGATATGAGTCGCTACATACAAGAAAGTGAAACAGAAATAGAACGCGATCTTGAGAGCGAAACCCGTATTATCGCCAGTGGAAGTTATAGCCATTAATTGAGTCTATGTTTATGTTAAGAAAAATCCTCCCTGGTTTGCTCATCCTCAGTCTGGTGGGCTGCCAAAGTATCTCCGAGCCAAAAAAGCCAGTTAGCCCCGCCAAGCCTGCGACGGAAAAACCTAAGGCAAAAACACCAGACGGCGTCGTGATTACGCCTTATGACCGTCCTGACATCAAACGTCAGAAAATTGTCATTCCTGAACAGAAGCCGAAAAGCCAAAAGTTTGATGATGGNNTGGGCATGATCGCCAACCGTAAAAATCAGCCAGCAAGCGCCGATGCTTTTGCCTTACGTGGCCTGAGTTATGCACAATCTAGTGTCATGAAAAAGCAGCTTTGGCAAGTGCGCCTTAAATCTGCTCAGTTGCGGAAAAATGCCAAAGCGATTCAGCAAGCTCAACAGGCACTGAAAAAGCTTTAAGATAATTTTCTATAGAAACTGACTTACCAATAGAAAGTTTATTTTCTAAATAAAGTGTTTAAATATAGCGAATGCCGGCAATGCCATAAGCATGCTGGCTTTTTGCATAATCGAGTTCTTCAGCTTTCATTCCGCCCAAAGCCAAAACCGGAATCTGTACCTGCTCTGCCATTTGCTTGAATTGCTCCCAGCCTAGCGCAGGTGTGTCCGGATGCGTTGCGGTCGCCAGTACCGGACTCAGTAAAGCCGCTTCACAGCCGATCTGTTCTGCATGCATTAAAGCGGTCAGGTCATGACAAGCCGCTAGATAACGATAGCCAGATTTCAATTCACTTTGTTTCAAGTTCATCAGTTGATTCTGTTTTAGATGAATCGTGCAAATCGTCTGCTGCTGCAATTCATTCAGTTGTGACCAAAGCTGCTGATTAATAATTAACTTGGAGAGTTGATCTACCGGATACTGCTGTAATTGCATGATCCGTTCAGGCGTTGCTTCCACGCGCCAATACAACATTTGATCTGTATCTAGACTTGATAAGATATCCAGATCTTCAGCAATCTTGATGCGCTGCGGCCATTGCAGCTTTTGAATCATGGACTGATTGGCTTTCGGAAAATTCAACTGGCCAAGTTCTTCCCGGCTGTACCAGCGCCAAGGCTGTTTGATTTCAGCCAGTTGCGCAGGCTGTACTGAAGCATGGAAAATATGCAAATTGACGATGAGATCTTCATATTCATGGGAGATAAAATCAGAAGCATGCCAGCGTTCGATATCAACGCCCACCTCTTCAATCACTTCGCGGCGACAGGTTTCGACTAGCAACTCACCCTGTTCAACTTTTCCGCCTGGAAATTCATATTTATTGCCTTGATGCTGCTTGGCCTCACGCCAGCCGACGAGAACCTGATTTTGATAAAATAAAAGCGCAATTGCGACATGAATCGTAGCTTTAGTCATGATGTACAGAACCGTTAAAGTTTTACAGATTGTAAGCAAATTAGAGTTTTTTATAAATTGCTCAATATTTCGTTGACAGACCTATTCGATAATGATTATCATTTAAATCAATCCAAAACACACCACGGAGTCGACGGAATGAACGCCCCATTTAGCCTATTTACCCGTAACAATGATACTCACCATGCCTTGCCAATGCTGCACTCCAACAATCTTTTTGCACTGGGTCGTGAAATCCGGATCATGCATGCCGGCGAAGAATACCGCTTGCGTCTGACCCGCAATAACCGTCTTATTCTGACCAAATAATTAAATCAGTTCTAATAATAACAAACGTGGGAAGCAGCAGTATGAATCAGCGCATACTGCTTTTTAATCTTCTGATCATGAGATTTGCTATTCAAGCTTAAAACTCAATAACACTTTAAGTCCGCCCAGATCCGACGGCGCATAGTCAATTTTAGCTGCATGCAGTGCCATAATTTTCTGGCAAATGGACAGACCTAGACCTGAACCCTGAGTTCGCGTACCCAAAGCTCGATAAAAACGTTCACCTAAACGTTCCAGCACATCATCAGTAATCCCCTCTCCTGAGTTTTCAATCAATAGTTGTATCTGATGCTGCTCAACAACCGTTCGGATCTCGACCTGTCCCTGCGGCGGCGTATAACGAATAGCATTGTCGACCAGATTGCGAATACAACTAAAAATCAGCTCTGGATTCGCTTCGATCACAGCATTCTCAAAGTTTAGATTCCAATGAATGTCTTTTTCTTCTGCAAAAGGCTGCAATGCCTGCAAAGCCTCCTGAACCAGATTTTTAAGATTAATCGTTTGCGTTGGTAATTGCTCTGTGCGCTCCGGATCGAGTCGTGCCAGCAAGAGTAAATTTTCCAGCACCTGCGTACCGCGGTTGACATCATTTTGAATCAGCTGCAATGCTTGAGGGAGCTGTGCATCACCTTGATATTTGCGTTTTAAAACCTGTAGACGCATTTGAAT
>DFCG01000079.1:3771-5057 GCA_002367455.1 Acinetobacter sp. UBA3060
AATCAGCCATTGCACTAGCCATAAAGTGAATAAGATCCCGGCAAAGCCCAAAGTAGTTTGCCAGAGTTCATCGAAACGTACTGAAAGTGGCTGTACGATTTTGACCTGAAGGTCGTCATCTTCCGCAGTCAGTATCCGGATAAAATGACCATTTTCATAAGCAAACTGAAAGCCGTTGTTCTGTGCTTTTGGAATGGTATTAATTAATTCATCATCAATCGAAGTAGTCAGTACCTGCTGGCCCAGCAACAAGGCATACTGGATATCAAACTGTTCACTGAGTTCATCCACCTGGGCGTCTTTGGCCTGGGTCACATCGCCAAGCAGTAACTCAGAAATCTGCTCCATTAATTCATCATGCAGCTGACTGGCTTGATAACTGGAAATTCCCAATAACAGCAGCCAGGCCAATATTCCAGCCAATATCGAACTGAACAGCGCATGTTTGATCAGTTTAGTTTGCAAGGAAATAGCAGCTGACATAGGTTTATACCTCAGCCTTATGCATGCGATAGCCCAGACCGCGAATGGTCTTAATCATCTGGCTGCCAATTTTTTTACGCAGCTGATAGATAAACACTTCAATCGCATTACTTTCAATTTCATCGCCCCAGGCATACAGCGATTCTTCCAGCTGTTCACGGGTGACAATATGTTCAGGCTGCTGCATCAACTTATATAGAATCTGAAATTCCTTCGCAGTCAGATTCATAGCTTGACCTTCTTTAGTCAGGGTTTTGGCTTGAGTGTCCAGACTGAGATCCTGCCAGTGCAGGATATGATTCGGTATTTTCTGCTTCTGTCTGAGTTGGGCACGAACTCGGGCCGAAAGTTCTTCCAGACTAAAAGGTTTGACCAGATAATCATTCGCGCCTAAATCCAACCCCTCGACGCGGTCATCAATACTGTCTTTAGCTGTAATAAAAATCACTGGCGTATCTTGCTGTTGGCTGCGCAAACTTTTCAGAATCTCGTCTCCAGTGGCATTCGGCAGGCCACGATCCAGCAGAATGCAGTCATATTGATGCTGCTCAATCGCCAGGATCACATGATCACCGCGCTCTACCCGATCAATCACATAACCATCCATTTCCAGCCAGGTCTGGATACTGTCTGCCTGAGACTGATCATCTTCTGCCAAAAGAATACGCATATTCTGCTCCGTTTGCTTCCTTGTTCTATCTTGCCCTGAAAAAGCAGCAGACTCAAAAAAACCACATGCTTTTTGGTAACTTGCATGTGGTTTTTTGTTGCTATGTTCAAACTGATTTCAGCAAATCAGGCGA
>DFCG01000166.1:0-3070 GCA_002367455.1 Acinetobacter sp. UBA3060
TAATAAGTCGGGCTTTATGCAAACTCAATACCAATCTTCAAGACATAAAAAACCCACCGCATTCAGGTGGGTTTTAATGATGATCTACCGTTCTAATAGATCAAAATGGAAGGTCATCATCTAGATCTGCTGCAGGTGCTGCTGTTGGAGCAGGTGCAGATTTTGGCGCAAAACCACTCGGGTTATTGTTGCCATAACCGCCGCCCTGGTTGTTGTTAAAACCGCCTTGCTGTGGTGCTGAACCATAACCTGATTGCGGGTTATTGCCATAACCGCCCTGGTTGTTGTTCGCCTGATTATTGTTATTAAAGCGTGGCTGGTTAAAGCTGCTCTCGCCCTGATCATTTTGAGGACGGCTAGAGTCTAGCATCTGCATTTGTTCACCACGAATTTCCGTCGTATAGCGTTCCTGACCATTCTGGTCAGTCCACTGACGGGTACGTAATGAACCTTCAATATATACTTTTGAACCTTTACGAAGATATTGCTGCGCAATTTCACCTAAACGGTTATGCAACACGATACGGTGCCATTCCGTTTGTTCTTTACGTTCACCGGTACTTTTATCTGTCCACGAATCGCTGGTTGCGATCGAGAATTGAGTGAGAGAGCCACCATTTGCAAAAGTTTTGGTTTCCGGATCTTTACCCAAAGTACCCACTAAAATAACTTTATTTACACCACGCATTTGCCGTTTACTTCCTATATATTTCTGTATTTTACTTTATAAGAGTTATGCTTAAATGGCTACCTCTTTACCCAACAAGTGCGTTAATTGTTGTCGCGAAGCATCATCAATCTGCTTTTTATCGACTTTTACATAGGCAACTTGCTGTTCAGACATCACCACGACCTCTTCAATACCACGAATCGCCAAAAGCTGAGAAGTCCATTCGTCAGTTTGTCTGCTTTCCGGCAAACGCAACACCAGTGATGACAGATAGCGTGGCTGAGCCAGGCCAAAACTCATCAGCAGCCAGATTATCGCGATCCCTGTCAGGATACTCCAGCCCATCGAGGTATTGTTCATCAGTAATAATTGTCCGCCAATCATACCGCCAAAGAAAGCACCTAAAAACTGGCTGCTGGCATTTACACCCATCGCGGTGGCTTTGGACTGGATCGGTGCCGCTTTCGACAACCAAGACGGCAACAGAGCCTCCATGACATTAAAGGCAATGAAGAACAGCCCTAGGCCAATCAGCAAGACATATTTTGATTCAAAACCAAATGCCATCACTATCAAACCCAGAATAATACCGGTAATGGCCACCAGAAAAATTGCGCGCATTTTGTGGTATTTTTCTGCCAGGATAATACTTGGAAAGGCAAAAAACAGGCTCAGTACCAACAGTGGCAAATATACCCAGCCATGACTAGAAAGCGGCAGATCCGCAAATTCGATCAGCTGTGAAGGCACATAAATAAACATGGCCGTGAGCAATAAATGCAGGGTAAAGACCGACACATGCAGACGGTTCAGATCCCCGATTTTGATTACCTGTTTCAACTGTGCCAGATAGCCCTGCTGAAAGTTTTTATGATGCCGCGTGACTTTAGGCACCATCAACAGCATGGCAATCGCCGCCAGGCCCATCACCGTGGTCACCCAGAACAACCCAGAGATACCGACCAGACCCGTCAGCCAAGGCCCCAGACTAAAGGCCACCACAAAAGACAGGCCGATACTCATGCCCATCATGGCCATGGCTTTCATGCGGTTTTCTTCACGGGTAACGTCTGCCAGCAGTGCCATCACCACAGCGGATACCGCACCACCACCAGCGATTGCACGGCCGATAATCACGCCATAAATGGTGTCCGACATGGCCGCAATTGCACCGCCCAGCGCAAATAGTAGCAGCCCTAAAACCACCAGTGGCTTACGGCTATAACGGTCCGCAATCAGGCTGAATGGAATCTGTAACAGTGCCTGGGTCAGACCATAGACCCCGACCGCCAAACCGATCAGTGCAGGCGTCGCATATTGATATGCCTGCCCTGCCACAGAAAATACCGGGATAATCATAAACAACCCCAGCATGCGCAGTGCAAAAATACTGCTCAGGGCAAAGGTTGAACGACGTTCTAAAGCATTCATCATAAATTATGGCGATTGGGTTAATTAATCTGGAGCCCAGATTATAGGACATTCAGCTCATTAATAAGACATGAATTTTATTTGAAATAAAGATGATGCCAATCTAAAAACAAAAAAGCGCAGCAGGAGCTACGCTTTTTATTCAGGAACAGCGCTTTATTTGTCTAAAGCCGCCTGACGCTTTTTGTATTGAATCGAGGCAAATACTGCCCAGACAATAAAGGCTACACCGATCAGACCGGTTACCACTTCTGGCACATGCAGACCGGTTCCGCTGGCAATCATAATAAAAGCCAGTGCACCGATGGCATAATGCGCACCATGTTCCAGGTAGATATAAGCATCCAATGTGCCCTGCTCAACCAGATAAATCGTCATTGAACGGACAAAGATCGCACCAATTGCCAGACCAAGCATGATGATGACCACGTCTGAGGTAATCGCAAAGGCACCGATCACGCCATCAAAACTGAATGAGGCATCCAGGACTTCTAAATAGAGGAAACCACCAATACCCGCTTTCACTACACCCGTCGGTACGCCATTTTCATCATGACGAATCGCATTGCCTTCTTTATCGACTTCTGGTTCACCACCGAGCATATGGCTCAGAACCTGCACCCCGATATAAATCACGATGCCCCAGATCCCGGCCATAGTCACTGCCAGACGTTTGGCTTCATCGACATTGGCTGCCATGATTAACAAAGCCACCAGTGCAATAAACACCGACATCGCCGGTACATTGGCCAGATTGGACAGACGGCGTTCCACCCGTCTGAACCAATGCGTGTCTTTTTCTTCATCCAGGAAGAAGTTCAGGAATACCATCAACAGGAAAGCACCACCAAAAGCAGCAATCTCAGGATGATGTGCCATTAAACGTGCTGAATATTCTTTCGGATCATTCAGGGCCAGACGTACTACTTCCATAAAGCCCAGGTCTGCAGTCACTGCAACAATGACCAC
>DFCG01000166.1:3089-38582 GCA_002367455.1 Acinetobacter sp. UBA3060
AAATGATCCCAACCCCGTAGGACTGAGGCATTGACAACCGCGTTATCAAAGGACAACGACACTTCCATAATCGCCAGAATAGCGGTAATGGTCAGCGCTGTGAGCATGGTTTGCAGGCCTGCGTCAGGACCATGGGTATAACCCCAATACGCAGACAAACCAAGACACACGATCGAAAATGCAATCGAGAAACCAAAATGTTTCAACATACACAACGACCTTGGATAAATTAAATAAATGTATGGCTGCGAGAGAGCAGCAATACGAATAGGAAAAGTTAAGCTAATTATGAAACTTTTAGCGCATAAACCAAAGCACTTCCTGAGCTGTTTTATCTTATTTTCTGTTTTTAAAATTTGCCGATCTTTTAAACAGCCCGATCTTTGCTATAGTGCCGCATGGTTTAACTTGAACTGCGAAGGATTTTCAGCATGAGTTTTTCACAAGAGGTATGGCAACGTAATCTCGGACTTTATCAGAAGACCCTGGCCCTGCCCTTTAATCAGCAACTGGCGCAAGGTACTTTAAGCCGNNGCCAAAGCTTTTGAAGCGGACGATGTAATCCAGTTTGCCGAGGCAGCTAAAATTGCGATTGTGGTGGAACGTAGCCTGCATGATGGCTTTATGCAGGATTTTGGTATTAGCAAAGAGCAGTTTGAAAATACCCCGCTAACTCTGGCGTGTCATCACTATACCTCTTATCTGACTTCGACCGCCTGGTCAGAAAGCTATCCGGTGGTGCTGGCCTCGTTGCTGCCTTGTTTCTGGATTTATGCCGAAGTTGGTAAAGATATTGTCGACAACTCTGCGCCGAATAATCCGTATCAGGCTTGGGTGGATACCTATTCAGGAGAAGAATTCCACACTGCGGTGCGGAATGTGATTGCGACCGTTGACCGTGTTGCGGCGCGTGTTGATGCCGATACACTAGAAAAAATGCATGCAGCTTATACGCATGCGGCCCGTCTGGAATGGTTGTTCTGGGACAGTGCCTTTGAGCAACGCCAGTGGCCTGGTCTGGATGAATAAGACGGATGAATAAAAAAAGCCCTGTTTAAGATAGGGCTTTTTGGTTATAGCTGATCAAAAAATTTCTACTGTCATAAACCGATCATAAAAACGGCTTAGTCTGAAAAAAACAAGGATAGAACTGGCCGGTACGCTAGACCTAGCTATAAGCCCCAAATTGCCGAACAATAATTGAGAATAATTATCAATTAATAAAATCAATCCCGGAAAGAGGCAGATGATATGCACACTTTAGGCACCGAAGCGATTCGGGCATTTTTTACCCTGCAATGTTGCTGGCTCAATAATGAAGAAATCTATTTGGAACAAGGCTGTCCAGATTGTAGCTCGGCAGCGACTTATCTGATTTACCATACCAACACGCATATCCAGAAACATCTGCTGAAATTTATTGAAAAGTATCGCTGTCATCAGGCGCGACGTAACGATTTGCTCGACCTGGATTTTTTCCAAAAAGACTATGAGGACTTTCTGCACATTCTGGAAAATGAAGTCAATTTTTATGCACGTCTGCATCATGATGTGTCACGTGAACGCTGCTTTGAAGAGATCGAGTCTATCTTTGAACGCCATTATGCAATGGCTTATTAGGTATTGGCCTTGTACATGATCATTGTGAATATTTAGGCAATCGACTACTGCGTTTGTTAATGTTGTGATGAATTGACCAATCACCGACATAACTTGACGTTTAAAATACTTTTATTTGCACTTGAACATTTTTCATCCGGTATCATATAAGGGTTTTTGATGAATATTCTAGGATCCTTGCATGAGCCAAAGCCACATCCGTATTCGAGGCGCACGTACCCATAACCTGAAAAATGTGAACCTTGATATACCACGCGACAAGTTTGTGGTGATTACGGGACTGTCTGGTTCAGGAAAGTCCTCGCTTGCCTTTGATACTTTATATGCCGAAGGTCAGCGCCGTTATGTGGAATCGCTGTCTGCCTATGCCCGCCAGTTCCTCTCCCAGATGGAAAAACCGGAAGTGGATTCTATTGAAGGCTTGAGTCCAGCGATTGCTATTGAACAGAAATCTACCAGTCATAACCCGCGTTCGACCGTGGGTACCATTACCGAAATTTATGACTATTTACGCCTGCTGTATGCGCGTGTCGGTACACCGTTCTGTCCTGAACATGATCTGCCAATGGTGGCACAAACGGTTACTGAAATGGTCGATGCAGTCAAAGCATTAGAAGAAGGCACTGCACTGTTATTGTTAGCACCAGTCGTGCGCGAACGTAAGGGCGAATATACGGCACTGTTTGAACAGCTACAAAGCCAGGGTTTCGTCCGTGCCCGTGTGGATGGCGAGATCATGGAAATTGATCCGCCACCTGAACTGGACAAAAAGAAAAAACATACCATTGAAGTGGTGGTGGACCGTTTTAAAGTCCGTGATGACTTAGGTAACCGCATTGCAGAAAGTTTTGAAACCGCGCTACGTTTAGGTGGTGATATCGCGATTTTATCCTGGATGAAGGGCGAGCATAACGATCGTGTGTTTTCAGCCAAACACTCCTGCCCGCAATGTGACCGCGCGGTGGCTGAACTGGAACCACGCCTGTTTTCATTCAACAATCCTTTTGGTGCCTGTCCGGTCTGTGATGGTCTAGGGACCCGCAGCCATTTCAGTGCCGACAAACTGATTCCTAATCCTGAGGTCAGCGTTAGCCAAGGCGCGATTCGTGGCTGGGACCGTCAGCGTCCTTACTATTACAGCATGATCCAGAAAGTCGCCGAGCATTTTGGTTTTTCGCTAGAAACGCCGTGGAATGAACTGGATGCCGATACCAAGAAAAAATTTCTGTACGGCACCGGCAAAGAAAAAATTGATCTGAGCTATATCGATGAGCGTGGTCGTCGCCATAATCGGGTCATTCCTTTTGAAGGAATTTTGCCGCATCTGGAACGCCGTTATCGTGAAACTGAAAGTAATTATGTCCGTGATGATCTGGCGCAATATTTATCCAATGCTGCCTGTGATGCCTGTGATGGTTCACGTCTAAATGAAATTTCGCGTAATGTGAAAATTCTGGACAAGACCATTGCCGATATTACCCGTATGTCGATTGGCGATGCTGAAAGCTATTATCAAGACATTCATCTGGAAGGTGCACGTGGTGAAATCGCTGACAAGATTTTCAAGGAAATCCGTGAACGTCTGCACTTTCTGGTTTCGGTCGGCCTGAACTATCTCAGCCTGTCACGTTCAGCTGAAACTCTGTCTGGTGGTGAAGCGCAGCGAATCCGTCTGGCCTCACAGATCGGTGCCGGTTTGATGGGCGTCATGTATGTGCTGGATGAACCATCAATTGGTCTGCATCAGCGTGATAACGACCGTCTGTTACAGACCCTGATCCGTCTGCGTGATCTGGGCAATACCGTCTTGGTGGTCGAGCATGATGAAGATGCGATTCGTGCCGCCGATCATATTATTGATATCGGTCCGGGTGCCGGTGTGCATGGCGGGCATGTGATTGCCGAAGGGACTTATGATGAAATTCTGGCCAATCCTGACTCGCTGACCGGAAAATATTTATCTGGCAAGTTAAAAATTGAAGTCCCGAAAAAACGGATTCAACCGCCTAAGCCTGAGGAACAGATCAAGCTGATGGGGGCATCCGGGCATAACCTGAAAAAAGTCGATCTGACCATTCCGTTGGGCATTATGACCTGTGTCACCGGGGTATCTGGTTCGGGTAAATCGACCTTGATTAACCGGACCTTGTTACCTTTGGCGGCAACCCAGCTGAATGGTGCAACCACCTTAACGTCGGAAAAATTTGAATCGATTGATGGCTTGCAGTTCCTTGACAAAGTCGTCGATATTGACCAGAGTCCGATTGGACGAACCCCACGTTCTAATCCGGCGACTTATACCGGTCTATTTACCCCGATTCGTGAGCTGTTTTCCCAAACTCAGGAAGCCAAAGCACGTGGTTATGCCGCGGGTCGTTTCTCCTTTAACGTGAAAGGTGGGCGCTGTGAAGCCTGTGAAGGCGACGGCATGATCAAGGTAGCGATGCATTTCCTGCCAGATATGTATGTGCCTTGTGATGCCTGTCATGGCAAACGCTATAATCGTGAAACGCTGGAAGTAAACTATAAGGGCAAGAATATTTCCGATGTCTTGCAGATGACCGTTGAAGATGCCATGCATTTCTTCGATGCGATTCCGGTGATTCACCGTCGTCTGGAAACATTACATCAGGTCGGTTTGGGCTATATACGTCTGGGTCAGTCTGCGACCACTCTTTCTGGTGGTGAAGCACAGCGTGTCAAACTGGCACGTGAACTGGCCAAACGCGATACTGGTCAAACCCTATATATTCTGGATGAACCGACCACGGGTCTGCATTTCCATGATATTGCCAAACTGCTGGATATCCTGCATCAGCTCCGTGACAAGGGTAATACCATCGTGGTGATTGAGCATAATCTGGACGTAATTAAAACTGCCGACTGGGTGGTGGATTTAGGCCCTGAAGGTGGTTCGGGTGGTGGTATGATTGTTGCGGAAGGTACGCCTGAACAGGTCGTGAAAGTCAAAGCTTCACATACGGGTAAATTCTTGAAGCCGTTATTGAAATAAAAATCTCCTCCTAGCCTCCTCTTTGATAAAGAGGAGGCATTCCCTCCTTTCGCAAAGGAGGGTTAGGGTGGATTAAAAAAATAAATCTATTCTTAAATTTGTTTGAGGGGGAACAAAATGCGATTTTCTGAAAGATATGGTTATAAGCCCGTACGTGACATTATTCAAAAAGAAAGTATAGATGATGCTTTAAAAAATGGTTTGTGGAGTGTTTTTCATAGCCATATTTGGAATCGGATTGAACATGGACATAATCAAAGCTCTTTTACCCGTAATTCAAATATATACTCGTTAGTAGAATCTTATTGGCTTAATCTTTTTAAAAACCCTACAGATACCATCCCTCAATGGACATCTGATTCTTTAAAAATAATTAGAGATTACTTTTTTAATTGTGCATGGCACGAAATTTATAGCTTGATTGAAGAAACAATTGAGCACTACCCCTATCAAAGAGTAAGTAATAAAGATCCATTTATAACTAATATCAACAATATGCTAGAGCGTGAAAATAGTGCTTACCGAATTATAAATGACGAAATCATTCCAATAACTTCCGAACAAGAAATTCAATCCATCGAAACTGCTTTAGAAAATACAAATCAATATTTAGGTGTTCAACAACATTTAAATCAAGCTTTAAAACTGATGTCAGATCGTCAAAAGCCTGACTATCGAAATTCGATTAAAGAATCTGTTTCGGCATTAGAAGGTATGTGTCAAAAAATATTAAAGAAGGACAAAGTAACTTTAGGTGATGCAATTGGTCAAATTGAAAAACAATATCCAATACATCCTGCATTAAAAGCCAGTATTAAATCTTTATATGGTTATACATCCGATGCAGATGGTATTCGCCATGCAATGTTAGACGAATCAAATCTTTCTTATATCGATGCAAAATTTATGCTTGTTGCCTGCACAAATTTTATTAACTATCTGATCGACAAAACCAGAGATCATCCAAATTAGATCACATGACTGGCGACATGGATGTCGCCCGTTCGACTGTGCTAAAGGGACTTAGCATCAGTCGAACAAATGCATTTTGCTACTTTTGTGCAGTTCAAAAGTAGAGAAAACAGTCTTTTGAACTAAACCTCTGCCACCGCATTACGTCCTTTGGCCTTTGCTGCAAACAAAGCATCATCTGCATTTGACAATAAAGCCATCCAGGACACGGCACCAATGGCAACCCCAATGCTGACCGAAATCTGAATCTCGTCTCCTGCTGCAGTCACAATATGACGCTCAGCCACTTCAGCCCGAATGTTATCGGCCACAATCAATGCCTGCTGCATCTGGATATTTTCAATCAGCACCAGAAATTCATCGCCCCCATAACGCACCAGCAAATCTGTAGCACGGACATTGGCCTGTAAACGCTCGGCCACCAGTTGAATCACCTGATCGCCAATAATATGCCCATATTGATCATTCACCTGTTTAAAATGATCAATATCAATAATCATCAAACAGGTTTGGCTCAATTGACCCGGCTGATTTTCCATAAAACGGATATATTCTTCCAGCGCAAAACGGTTGGCCAGCCCGGTCAAAGAATCGGAATGAGCAATATTCTTTAAACGGAATTCCAGCGCATCACGTTCTTGCAACATCTGTTGCAATTTCTGAATGGCAGCGAATAAGGAATCCGAATGATTCACTTCACGCAACCGCATATCAACTTTCTGACGACCCGAGTTTTTAGACAAACTCAACAACATGCGGCGTGCCTGAATCAGTGGCAAAAATACCTGTTTGCGTGCAAAGACCATGGTGGAAATCGCGGTGAGTAATGAAATCAGCGATACCAACACGCTCCAGATCAAACGCTGCATATTGCTGTTCATTTCTTGAATAGCGGCATCTCTGCTGTATTGCAGCAGATAAGTTTGCAGGTCTACCACAGTCGCAAATTTATCTACGATCGCTTCAGTCAGCTCTGTTCCGCTCAAACGGTAATCACGTTGTTCCAGACTGTCACTGATCAGCTCACTCACAATCGGTAAGCCCTGCTGAATAAACTCGGTTTCTACCCGTCGATGTAAACGGATGAATTCCTCTGTTTTATCTTGAGCAGGTTGAATGGTATCAATCAAGGCCCACAAATAACGCACCTGATGTTGGGTCTGTAAAGAGCGGGTAATATTTTCAGTGGGAAGCGGCGCTTCAAAAGTTACATGCGCCATGATAGACGAGGCAACCCGCCCCGCCTGATCACGTAAATCAGATAAAAATAGAATCTGGCTAATATAGTTATTCAGAGGGGTGGATGAGCTATCTGAAGCCACTGCCACGTCACGCAAAAGTTCACGGCAACTTTCCCAGGCAGCAAACATCGCCAGAATTGCCTGATCAAGTTCTTGCGCACTGCGTTGCTGACGCGGTATCCGGGTATAGGCATCAACCTGTGCACGTCCTTTTTTCAGGCTGATTTCAAGCTGTGAAAGTTGCTGGCTCAGGTTGTTAAATCCGACCTCCGTCAAGACATTAGCCGTCTGGGAGAGCTGCCGATCAACCTGCTGTCGATAGCTGATCAACTCTTGCTGATGCTGGGCAAATTCCTGTACCGAACTGGACATGGCTTTATTGGCAGGCGCACGCTCACGCGAAATTTTATTTGCCAGATCAGCGACCTGTTGCAAGGCATTCAGTTGTTGATAGGTTTGTCTGGATTTTAAATAACTTTGACTGCTACTCACAATTAAGGGAATACAGATGCAAAGCAAACATAAAATAATGATCGACATCGACCAGTACAAACGTTTACTGATCCACTCAGAGCGTAAGGTATTCATGCTGTTGTATTACGCCCCAATATGACAAGCAAAGCTAAATAGATTGATTATTATACAAATAAAACAGNNAAGGGAATTTAAGCAGCTAAAAAATATAAAAACTTGCTTTCTGCACTATTTACACCTGCAACAAATAGGTGCATAATGCACCGCATTAGGGCGAGTTAAATTATTCCTCAGCAGATATTTTAGTTTACCCGCAAATTTTGGCGAAAAAACCCCGATTTTCTATGAAAATCGGGGTTTTTTTAGCTGTTTAATTTTAAACCTCTATTTTTACTTTTTAATATGCACTATTTTGGTGCTTAAAGTTCTTCTAATATTTCTCACTCGAACCTTGTTTTGAATTGGAATTTTTTACGTTAGAAACAGAATGATTTGAAATAAAAAAATGCTGGACAAAAAAAAAGCCCAGCCTTGGGGAAAGCTGGGCGATAAAACAAAAAATTGTGGAGAATCAGGCTAAATCACTATAAAAGTGTGAACTCTAACTTGATTTTCATATTATGTAAAATTCCCCTCAAAATGTAAAGCCGATTGCTCCAGTCAAGATTATAAAACATGCCCATTTAGCTCAAAAAACAGACACCTACTCTAAGATCCAAGCTGATTATGCTCTACAATCAAGCAATCCAGTGAATGACACGATGCGAGAAGCTTCTTACACTTCTTGACATATTTATGAATTAGCTCACCTATTATTAATTGTTTTAATTGATAAATATATTATAATTAATCGTATTAATTGATTAAAATAACAACATAATTTCTCCTTAATCTTTAGTCCCGATTCTATATTTAAAGTCTAGATTTTTGTTATACAAGAGTTTTTATATAAAATAGGTTCGGAGCCTAATACTTGAATTTTACACAAAATTAATACAATGATTTAGCTTAAAAAAATAGCGATTTCGAATTGGATTGACTTAATAAATTGTTACAATACAATATGTTCAAAAGTTGTACACATCTTGTAACAAAACGGTAAATATCATGAAAAAACTCGGTTTAGCCACTGCTTTATTATTAGCCATGACCGGTGCTCAAGCATATCAATTTGAAGTTCAAGGTCAATCAGAGTTCATCGACAACACTGCAAATGAACAAGACTTCACTGGTGCAGTTCAAGGTACTTACTACTTCAACAATGTTGATGCTTCTAAAGGTCCTTTAGCTGAAGCTGCTTTTTTAAACCAAGCATCTAATGTTTCTGCTGCTTATACATACGGCGAAGACGGACAAGAATTTGGTGACCGCACTGTGCACCATACTTTCGGTGTAAAAGGTGAAGCGTATATCCCGACTAACGTTGTTCCTGCTTATGCAAGCGCTTCTTATAGCCATACCATCGCGGATAACAAAGCGGGCGACGTAGACGGCAATGGTGACCGTTATGCATTAGAACTAGGTGCATTACTAATCCCTAACTTCTTGGTTGCTGTGGGTTATACCAGCGTTGCTGACCAAACTTCTTATGATGCTTTCAACATGTTTAACAACGGTGTTGCTAAAGCTGCTCTTGAATCTGGCACAATCAATGAAGACCAAGACGCAATCACTGCCCGCACTAAATATGTAGGCGCGATTGACGGTACTAACATGTCAATTGGTTTTGAAAGTGGCCTGGTTTATGGTGAAGATACTGCCTACAACTTAGGTACAACTCTTTTCCTTAACCCACAGTTAAGCGTTGGCGCATCTTATATGGAATCTAGCTTTGCTGGTTCTCCAGACAAAGCTTGGGGCGCGAACGTAAACTACTTCATCACTCCTGCTGTTGCAGTTGGCGCATCTTATGTAAATGCAAATGCTGAAGGCCAAGCACTGGATACACAAACGATTGGTGTAAATGCCAAATTCCGTTTCTAATTTCTGATTAGATTCTGAATCAAAAAAGGACGCATATTGCGTCCTTTTTTATTGTTTTATGACTTCGTTTACTCAGGTGTACGTACCAGACTTAAGAAGTGCAAATGACGTTCATATTGATCAATGATATCCTGCAATAGATCTTCTTGCGTCCACTCCATCACATCATAACCCTGCCCACCTTCTCTTAAAAAGACTTCTGCCTGATAGGAATCTACGCTCGCATTCTCCAGTTCAGCCATAAAGCTTGGACTTAAAGTCTGGGTGGCATTGACCTGATAGATAAAATTAATTTCATCCTGATGATCAACACGGAGCTGTATACCGTCTTCTAGCGGGCTAATCACCACTTGTAATCGGCGCCGTTTCAATTCACTTTGAAAGCTGAGAAATGCCTTATTCACTGTATTGTGAATATACTGCTGCACCTCTTCCTGAGTGTGCGGATAATGCATAATCAGGCCTAATCGCTGTTGCCAGCTGCGCGGATTCTGGATCGCACGCGGGGTAATCCGTGCGGCTTGCAGCGCATGCATTTTGGTAACATCCAGATGTAAGGCTTTGATTAATCCCCAGCACATCAGCAGCATAATGAAGGTAAATGGCAAGGCGCTCATGATCGTGGCCGATTGCAAGGCTTCTAAGCCACCCGCCAGCAAGAGGATGATGGCTAACAAAGCCATGAGCACGGTCCAGAATAGACGCTGCCAGGTCGGTGAATTTTCACTTTTTGCTGTCAGATAATCAGTCACCAATGCCCCTGAATCGGCAGAAGTCACAAAGAACAGCATCACTAGTAAAGTCGCAATGATACTGGTTACTGAGCTAAAAGGCAGATTAGCTAAAAATTCGAATAGAGCCACAGATGAATCACGCTGAACTGCTTCTAGCAAGCTGGTATTGGCTTCATGCATAATGCTATACAGCGCGGCATTGCCCATAAAACCCATCCAGATCAGGGTAAATCCGGTCGGAATCAGCAATACACCCACGATAAATTCACGAATACTGCGCCCTTCCGAGACCCGGGCAATAAACATCCCGACAAATGGCGACCAGGAAATCCACCAGGCCCAGTACATGATGGTCCAGCCCCCAATCCAGCCACTTGGCTGATAGGCATACAGATTAAAGGTCATACTGAACAGATTTGAAACATACTGGCCGGCATTCTGAATAGTCGTCTGTAACAGATAAATACTCGGACCTGCCACAAAGACAAAAATCAGCAACAGCAGTGCAAGTACCAAATTTAGTTCAGATAAACGTTTAATTCCTTTGTCTAATCCAAAAAATACGGAAGTCGCCGCCATGGCACTGACCACAATAATCAAAATGACCTGAGTACTGGGTGCCTGTTCAATGCCAAACAAATAGTTCAAACCTGAATTGATTTGGGTCACCCCGAAACCAAGCGTAGTAGCGACACCAAATACCGTACCAATGGTGGCAAAGGTATCGACGCCATCTCCAATCGGTCCATAGATCTTTTGACCAATCAGCGGATACAAGGCCGAACGGATTTTTAAAGGNNGCCCAGGCATGTAAGCCCCAGTGGAAAAAGGTGACCCGCATAGATTGTTGTGCAGCCAGTACGGTTTCAGGTTCACCGGCAGGTGGCGTGACATAATGCATCACCGGTTCGGCCACACCAAAGAACATCAGGCCAATCCCCATCCCTGCGGTGAATAGCATCGCAAACCAAGAGGCGCTGCTATATTTCGGCTGGCTATGGTCGGGTCCCAGTTTGATTTTGCCCATATCCGACAGGGCAATATAAACCAGAAGGATGAGAAATATCGCCACCGACAATACATAGAACCAGCTAAAGGACGTGGTAATCCACTGGTTCATTTGCTGAGTGAGCACTGAAAAAGCATCGGGTGCAAATAAGACCAACGCTAAAAATATCGCAATAATAGCGACAGTACTGATAAAAACATTTGGATTGATATTGGCAAACCAAGATGGTTTCGTGGAAGGCATACATCCTCCATTTTTTAAAAATTGGATCGACAAACAGCGTCAAATAATTATTGGTAAGGTCAGAATGATCAGACAGATTCAATCTATGGGAGCTAGATCTCCTGCTATTTTAGGAGGTGACACAAAATAAAGCCGTTAAGTTACTGTAACAAATACAATAAAAGGATGAACTCCATTACTCAGGCGGGTTTTCTCTATTTTTCACGTTATTTTTATGCGGTAGACGTGCAATATATTGCAAGGCAATTAAGCGGGACACAATCAGCGCCAGATACATCACCCCCACAAACATCTGGATAATCGCCAACATTCGTGCGACCGGACTGACCGGCATCATATCGGACAGTCCTGTTGCGGACTGTACACTGAAACTGAGAAAAATCAGATCCAGCCAGGGTTGATAGGCTTGCCGATCGGGATCTGAAAAGCTGTATGGCACCAAGAGCTGGCAAGTACTGTAAAGAAAGGCAAAGCCCCAGGCCAGCAAGGTAAATACTGCGCCAGCGGCAAAGAGTTCATCNNGGCGGTGACATGGATCCAGGTATAACGCAGGCCCAGCACAATCAGGGAGGAAAAGAGAATTGCGCCGGCGACAAAGCTGAGTCCTAAAATGGTAAACATCGGAGTCTGGCGAATGACTCTGGCAATCACCAGCAAAACCAGAACACCCAGTACCCAGGTTCCCGCCCGATAAGACATGCTTCCATAACTCAATACCGACAAGAGCAAGATCAGCAATTGCAGGCACAACAGCCATGCCGAAGGCAAATGGGTAAAGCTGTTCCAGAACTGCTGCAGAGATTGCTTCATAATGCCCTTCTTGTTGCTCTTCTTGTTACTATCTTCATGTAGGGAATACATTGTTATTGTTAACAGCTTTTAACATAGCATGCTCAAAGCCACTTGCAGATATACGATTTGTATGAAAATTACTGAAATAACACTGCACAAATCCAGCCAGCTCAATGCAATACGGCATTTATCCTAAAGAAAAAACTTGATTATATCTCCATAAAAAAAGCCCCTGACGGGGCTTTTTTAGCGTAGCGCAGATCTTAGTGATCCGATGCGCCTGAGATACCAATACCGGTTTGTGAACGTACAAACTGGGCATCAAAGGCTTTGCGTTCTGCCTGAGCCTGTGCCGAATTATCCGTCACAGAGAACAACCAGCAGCACAAGAATGACAATGGCATCGCGAAGATTGCAGGACCATTGAACGGGTTCACTGGCGTATCAGAAATACCCAAAGTATCGACCCATACTGCTTTAGACAGCACAATCAAGGTTACTGCGGTTACCAGACCGGCAACACCACCAATAACTGCACCACGTGTCGTCAAGCCTTTCCAGAACATAGACAATACCAGTACCGGGAAGTTGGCACATGCCGCAACCGAGAATGCCAGGCCGACCATGAAGGCTACGTTTTGTTTCTCGAACAGAATCCCGAGAATCATTGCGAAGATCGCAAGACCTAAAGTCGCGATTTTAGACATACGTAGTTCAGATTCAGGCGTGGTTTGGCCTTTCTTCAAAACGTTGGCATACAAGTCATGCGAAATTGCTGAAGCACCTGACAGGGTCAAACCAGCAACGACCGCAAGAATCGTGGCAAATGCAACTGCAGAAATGAAGCCCATGAACAGGTCGCCGCCCACTGCATCAGACAGGTGCACCGCCGCCATGTTATTACCACCCACCAGCTCCAGCTTGCCAGTCACAGCCATTTTCGCAACATCAAGGAATTGCGGGTTGTTCGATACATATAGAATCGCACCAAAACCAATGATGAAGGTTAATAGGTAGAAATAACCAATAAAACCTGTAGCAACTACGACTGATTTACGCGCTTCTTTGGCATCTTTTACCGTGAAGAAACGCATCAGGATATGTGGCAGACCTGCGGTACCAAACATCAATGCCAGACCTAAAGAAATCGCATCAATCGGATTAGATGCCAGACTACCCGGACCCATGATTTTGGTCGCATCTGTCAGGCTCAAGTCATGTACTTTTGAGTAGACACCAATCGCCTGTTCAAACATGTTGGTAAAGCTGAAGCCCACACCTTTCATAACCATGAATGCCATAAAGGTTGCACCAGACAGCAACATCACCGCCTTGATGATCTGTACCCAAGTGGTCGCCAACATACCGCCGAACATCACGTAGGCCATCATCAACAAGCCAACGATCACGACTGCAATATTATAGTTCAGACCGAATAGAAGTTTGATCAGCTGACCTGCACCTACCATCTGTGCAATCAGGTAGAACGCGACCACAACCAGCGAGCTTAAAGCAGCCAAGGTACGTACCGGTTTTTCCTGTAGACGGAAAGACACTACGTCTGACAGGTTGTATTTACCCAGGTTACGCAGACGTTCTGCCACCAGGAACAATACGATCGGCCAGCCCACCATGAAACCCAGTGAATAAAGCAAACCATCAAAACCGGACAGGAACACCATCGCGGAAATACCCAGGAAAGATGCGGCTGACATATAGTCACCGGCAATCGCCAGGCCATTCTGAAAACCGGAAATACCGCCACCGGCAGTATAGAAGTCTTTGGTATTGGTGGTTTGTTTCGCTGCCCATTTGGTAATAAACAGCGTAGCACCTACGAAAATCACAAACATGATAATCGCGTGCCAGTTGGTCGCCTGCTGTTCTGCTGCACCCAGATCAGGACCAGCCAATGCAACGCCTGAAGCCACTATCGTGGTCGCCAGGGTAATAAGAGAATTCCATTTCATCTTAGTGGTGTCCTTTTTCATGCGCAATCGCTTCGACTTCACGGATTGCTTCTTCAGTCAATTGATCAAGTTTGTTATTGGCAATGTAAGAATACACACCACACAAGATAAACGACAGGACAATGATACCCAGACCAAGTGGAATACCCCACGTGGTCACACCACCTGAAATTGAAGACAATAGAAATTCTTTGTTGTAACCAACCAGCAACATGAAACCCACATAGACAAATAGCATAATGCCGGTCAACGTCCAGCTGAGCATACTTTTCTTGCGGACCATTTCCTTGAATTTTGGATTTTGTAGAATACGATCTACTTGTACCTCATCCATAATTACTACTCCTGTAGCCCAACCTTGGGCTGCCTATTTTTTAATTCGAATTATCACTGTTGCAAGTTAACAATAATCGTAGGTGCTTGTAATTTAGACTTTGGTCGTTAAAAAATGATCAATTTAAACTGTAGCGTTCACGATGCGTTATCATAGCGGCATGCTCAGTACACATCAGGCTATATGAACAGTTGGCTCATCATAGGGGTACTCGCCCTCTATATCGCATTACTCTTTATCTGCGCTTTCTACGGGGAAAAACATGCCAGCCGGCTGAGTACCCGTGGGCGCATGCTATTGTTTAGTTTAACTTTAGGCGTCTACTGTTCCTCCTGGACCTTTTATGGCGCCACGGGTGCTGCGGTACGTGAAGGCATTATTTTCCTGCCGATCTATCTGGGTCCGCTGCTCTTCGTTGCCGTCGGCTATGACATCTGGCGTCGTCTGGGACGGGTGAGACAGCATCATGCCATTTCTTCGATCGCTGACTTTGTCGCAGCACGCTATGGTAAAAGTGGTCCCCTCGCCTCGCTGGTAACCATTCTGGCGGTGGTAGCGATTGTGCCTTATCTGGCCTTGCAGTTACGTGCGATTGCCTTAAGTGCCGCCGTCATTCTGGAACCTTCCGCAGGTGTAACCGGCACGACCAATGGCGTACTGTTTCTGACTGGGGTTCTGGCAATACTGGCGATGATGTTTGGTACCCGGCAGATTGCCAATACTGAACAGCATGGCGGCCTGATGCTAGCCGTGGCATTTGAGTCTTTTGTCAAACTCTTCGCCCTGCTGGCAGTTGCCTGTTTCTTTATGTTTGAAGCACCAGAAAATCTGGCACAGATCAGTACCGATATCAGCACTACTTTTCATGATGTACAACTGTTTGGCGTACCACAAAGTTTCTGGATTCAGACCTTACTCGCGGCACTGGCGATTATCTGCCTGCCGCGCCAGTTCCATGTGGCGGTGGTCGAGCTGCGAGATGAAAAACATATCCGCGGTGCACGGCGCTGGTTTGCGGTCTATTTGATTCTGACTACCTTGGCGATTATTCCCATTGCCAGCTGGGCGCTACATGCTGCACCGCAATATCTGGCCATTCCGGATGTGGCGGTACTGTCCTTGCCACTTAGCTATAACCAAGACTGGCTCACTTTATTAGCCTTCTTAGGTGGTTTTTCTGCCTCTACCGGGATGCTGCTGGTGTCTTCTGTGGCACTGTCAATCATGCTCAGCAATGACTTGATCATGCCGGCGTTGTGGCGTTTAAAGCTGATTTCCCGGCATGACAAACGCTTGCCGCTGGTGCTGAAATTTACCCGCCGGGTCTGTATTCTGGGCGTGATGTTGATGGGCTTCCTGTTCTTCAATTTCTTTAATGATATTGACCAGTTGTCGGTTTTTGGTCTGTTGGCATTTAGTGCGGTGGCACAATTCGCCCCTGCCCTGATCGGTGGCCTGTACTGGCGTGGCGGTAGTAAACAGGGTGTCTATGCTGGACTCCTGACCGGTTTTGCCTTGTGGGCTTATACCCTGCTGTTTCCAACCATTTTGCGAAGCCTGCCAGAAGCCTATAGCAGCTTTAGCCAAAGCTTGCTGAATCAAGGGCCTTTTGGCTGGAACTGGTTAAGACCGGAAGCCCTGATCGGTTTTGAGTCTTTTGATCCACTGACGCATGGCGTAGTTTGGGCACTGGGCTTAAATACCCTGCTGTATATCTGGATTTCCCGTATTTTCCGTCCGAGTATTGCCGAACAGATTCAGGCCGAAAGTTTCTTCTATTATGAAACCAAGCCACTACCCTCGCAGAGTCCTTCTAACGAGGTCAGCTATTCGCATCAGGATGTCGCCCGTTTAAAAGTCGGTGATCTGATTACCCTAGCTAAACGCATTACCGGCGAAGGCCCAACCACACGCGCTTTCCAGCAGTTCTGCACCCAAAACAGTGTTGAGCTGAATGAAAACAGCAGTGCCAATGGCATGTGGTGGCGTTTCACCGAACAGTATCTGGCCGGAACTATCGGGGCCGCTTCGGCACGTACCCTACTGACTACGGCAATGGTCAACAATGGTTTGGCATTGGGTCAAGTCGCCAATATTCTCGATCAGGCCTCGCAATGGCAACGCTTCAATCAGAACCTGATCATGACCATGATTGATCACATGACCCAAGGGGTCAGCGTAGTTGATGAAAATATGTGCCTGGTAGCCTGGAACAATCAGTATCTGAAACTGTTCGATTATCCGACCGATATTGTCTATGTCGGTTGTCCGATCGCCGACCTGATCCGTTATAATGCTGAACGTGGTGAATGTGGCCCAGGCTCGGTTGAAGAACATGTACGGAAACGGATTCACTGGATGCAGGTCGGCAGTGCCCATGAATTTGAACGGATTCGTAAAGATGGCAGGGTGATTCAGATGCGCGGTAATCCGATCGAAGGCGGTGGTTTCGTAACGACCTTCGCAGACATTACCGCTTTCCGTGAAAATGAAGCCGTACTTGAAGCCCGGGTTCAGGACCGTACCCAGCAGCTGGCCGATGCCCTGTCCGAGCAGCAACTGGCGCGGGAACAGGCGGATAAAGCCAATATGTCGAAAAGCCGCTTCATTGCCGCCGCCAGTCATGACCTGTTGCAACCAATGCATGCTGCGCGTCTGTTCAGTACCGCCCTCGAACAAAGCGTGCAAAATGACGAAGACCGCAAGACCTTGCAGCAACTGGATCGTGCCCTGCATGGTGCAGAAAGCATGCTGTCTGCCCTGCTGGATATTGCCCGACTGGAAGGCGGGACTATTCAGCCGAAACGTCAGGCTTATCCGCTGCATGACCTGCTCAGCGATCTGGAACTCCAGTTCAAATCCATCGCTGCACAGCGTGGTATCAAGTTCAGTGTGCATGATGCACAGTTCTGGATTGATACCGATCCACAATGGATTCGCCGCATTATCCAGAACTTTGTCAGCAATGCGTTGCGTTATACTGCCAGAGGTAAAGTGGTGGTCGGTGTATTACGTTCGAGCAGCAGACCGAATCATATCCGTATTGGCGTCTGGGATACTGGCCCGGGCATTGCCGAAGAACAGCGCATCAAACTGTTTCAGGAATTTGAACGTTGCGGCCACACCTCGCCTTGGGGTGAACAGGGTCTGGGCCTAGGTTTGGCGATCGTACAACGCATGACCAGCATGCTGGACTATCCGGTACATGTGTCTTCTGCGCTGGGTAAAGGTTCCTGCTTTATGATTGAAGTGCCTGTGATCGAAGCACCAAAAGTTGTCGCAGCACCGGTTCAGGCCGTACCTTTAAAGAGCAAGGCCTTTAAGATTCTGTGTCTGGATAATGATGAAACCATTCTGGAAGGCATGTCGACCTTATTGACCAAATGGGGCTATCAGGTGTTTAAAGCCACTGAACCTGAACAAGCAGCCATGCTGATTCAGCAGGAAAATATTCAGGTCTGGCTGGTGGATCAACATCTGAATCAGGACAAGATCGGTCTGGATTTCATTCTGGAACATCGTTCGAAGGATATTCCGGTCGCGTTGATTACCGCCGATTCCGATCCGGAATTGCCGCAACGTTTAAAAGAGCTAAACATTGTTCTGCTGAAAAAACCGCTGAAACCGGCCTCATTACGTTCATGGTTATCTGGACTGAAAATTTCCGACTCCTAAGTAGATAACGATCTGATCAATGCCCATTTCACACCCTGAAATGGGCATTTTTTATACTCAACTGCCACATAAACTTACCTAGCTTGCATAAAATTTATTCTAATGTGCTAAAAGCAGCAAATATGCCGAAAATACAGCTGAATAAATTGACCAAAATGCTCATTTTTTAATTCACTATGGCAAAAACTGACGAATGTATTAATGTACATGTGTACACTTAGTTACAATTAATTATCTTATTGTTTTTAATAAAAATTAAAGAGTAATTTTCCACTACTATAACTTTAGTCGTATTTTTATCCCTTGTACTTGGCTCTAAAAATAGAGGAATAAGAAACGATCAGTTTCCATCTCATGTAGCCTTAATTTTTTTGGTCGCTGATCTATTTCTGCATATCGGAGTTCTTCACATGAACATAGATCAAAACCAGGGCCTGAATCAGACCCAGCAGTTTCACCGTCAATATGGCGCCAACGCCTTATTGCCAAGCATTGACTGGGCACAGATCTTTAAATACAGCAAGCTGAATGATGCCCAGTATCAGGCACTGGAAACGCTGTATCAGAGTGCAGTACCCCTGGCACTGCAAGTCTTTGATGAATTACATTTTGATGTCTTTGAACCTTATGCCTACAAGCCGCAAGGTCTGGGACTATTTGAAAAGATTGCTGAACAGGAAGACAAGCTGATTCAGTCTTTAGAAGCTGAAACAGAGGACCTTCCAGCAAAAACCCGTCATCAGATCTGGAGCATGTTGCTGCGTGGTGGCGCGGTACTGGTCTTTAAGGCCTGGCTGGGTAAAGTCAAAAATGAAGAAGATTGTCTGGACACCAGCCAATTTGATGAGCTGTCTGATCTGTTATTTATCAAAACCTGCCCACATGAGCTGGCGCAGCGTTTACATGTCGATCCGAATACGCGCGACGAACATGTCTTCCTGATGTATGACAATGAAGTTTATCTGGACCGTTTTAACAGTCTGGAAACTGCGGCGCTGTTTGTCGATCTCGGTGTTTATGATGCGACTTTCCTGAGTCTGCGTGATGATCGCGTGGCGGAATATCTGAAGTCGAAAGGTTATGTCACCGAAGAGCAGATTGATGAATTACAATGTGCCTTAAATCCTTTGTTTTGTGATGATTTCACCCGCAAACAGGATTATATCGCCTAGCTGACTCAGGCCTTTGCACTCAATTTTGCAGATTTTGCCCATAAAAAAAGACCTCCAAGGAGGTCTTTTTCAATTCGTATATGCAGAATTTACATTTTGCGGTCTTCAATATTCAGTGCATTAATGGCCAATACCGCTTGTGTCCGGTTTTGTACGCCAAGCTTACGGAAGATTGCAGTCACATGCGCTTTAATCGTCGCTTCTGATACATCCAGTTCATAAGCAATCTGCTTGTTTAATAAACCTTCAGCCACCATCATCAATACCCGGAACTGTTGCGGCGTCAAAGACTGGATCCGTTCTGCCAAAGCCGTTTCATCGGCAGCACGCGGATCAAAATTCATATTGGCTGGCAGATTTGGCGGTAACCAGATTTCACCTTCCAGCACTTCACGAATCGCTTCACCGATATGGCTTGGGTGAGCAGATTTAGGAATATAGCCCATCGCACCATGCGCGATCGCACGCTGGATGATGCTGACTTCTTCATGTGCAGACACAACAATAATCGGTAAAGACGGATACTGTGCGCGGACATGCACCAGGGCAGAAAAGCCGGAAGCGCCCGGCAGGTTTAAATCCAGCAGCACAAGATCAGGCTCAGGGCCATTTTCTAGACGTTCATAAAATTCATTGACTGCCGCAGTTTCATGAATCTGGGCTTGTGGCAGGCTATAACGTACAGCTTGAATCAAGGCATGACGAAATAGTGGATGATCATCAACGATTAAAATATTCATAGGCAACGTGAGAGATCTTGGCACGGTAGTCCCTATTCTAACCACACAACCCGGTTAAGGATATGCAAGACACTACAATTTTTAAAATAATATGCAGTTTTTCTTCAAAATTGCCCATTTTTGCACTATTGCAATAATTGTTTAATTCTCATCACTTTTTTATATATCACTTATTCCTCACTGAAAAAGCTTNNGCCTTTGTCGTATATCGCAAAATCAGATAACTTTTCAGCTTTTCGTTATTTTACAGCCCTTCGCTGAATCGGGATTAATAGGGTCATTCCGAGATTATCCCTATTTTTCAGGTTCTAAATATGTCTAATTTTAATGCGCAAAAACCCTTAAATATTGTGGCCGTATCTGGCGGTTTAAATCATCCTTCAAAAACCGAAGCCTTGGTTCAGGCNNGCAAACGGCGCTGGTCGATGTCCCGGTATTACTGGCGGCTTCTGGGGGCAGTGACCGTCATGCGCTGGTGCTTGAACATCAACTGCGTCCCTTATTCAGCTTCTTTCAGGCACAGACTTTACCGATTGGCGTCTATGCCACTGACCGCGATTTCACCCCTGAATATACCATTTACAGTGAACTGCTTCGCGACCGGATTACCTTAGCCGTGGCACGTGCCTTGCCGATTCTTGAATGGGCACCGGCCAAGGGACAACGTGCTGAAGTCGTTAAAGAAAAAACCATTCAAGCCAGTCAAAATCTGGGCATTAACAAGCAGATCGAACAAGAAGAAGTATTGCCTTCAGCAGCCGTACCAAGTCTGGATGCCGCAGAATCGCGCTTGCACAGTAAGAAAGCACCAAAGACTCAAGTGGCTTGAACACAGCATTGCAAAGGGTGATGAATATGTCGAATGATAAAAATATCGTATTTGCCTATTGGGTACCGAATGTCAGTGGCGGCTTGGTGGTCAGTAACATCGAACAACGTACCGACTGGAGCTATGACTATAACGTGCGTCTGGCACAAACGGCTGAACAGGCAGGCTTTGACTATGCTCTGACCCAGATCCGTTTTACCGCCGGCTATAATGCAGAAAACCAGCATGAATCGGTCAGCTTCAGTCATGGCATTCTGGCCAAAACAGAACGCCTGAAAGTCATTGCCGCGATTCTGCCGGGCCCATGGAAGCCAGCACTGGCTGCCAAACAACTGGCGACGATTGACCATCTGAGCAATGGCCGGATCGCGATCAATGTGGTCAGTGGCTGGTTCCGTGGTGAGTTTGATGCGATTGGTGAAGAATGGCCGGAACATGACGAGCGTTATGCCCGTTCGGAAGAGTTTATCCGTAGCCTGAAAGGGGTCTGGACCCAGAATAACTTTAATTTTGAAGGTAAATATTATCAATTTAAAGACTATACCCTGAGTCCGAAACCACTACAAAAACCGCATATTGAAATCTTTCAGGGCGGCAGTTCCCGGGCAGCACGTGATATGGCTTCTCGCGTATCTGACTGGTACTTCACCAATGGCAATACCCCGGAAGAGCTGAAAAAACAGATCGATGATATTCGTGAAAAAGCCAAGGCAAATCATCACTCGGTGAAAATCGGCGTAAATGCCTTTGTGATTGCACGGGATACCGAAGAAGAAGCTCAGGCTGTATTGCAGGAAATTATTAGCAAGGCCAATGTGCAGGCAGTGAAATCTTTTGGTGAAGCGACCCGTGAAGCCGGCGCAGCAAGTCAGGAAGGTGAAGGCAACTGGGCCAAATCCACCTTTGAAGATCTGGTGCAATACAATGACGGGTTCCGCACCAATCTGATTGGGACACCGCAGCAGATTGCTGAACGGATTATCGAGCTGAAAAAAGTGGGCGTTGATCTGATTCTGTCAGGCTTCCTGCACTTTATTGAAGAGGTTGAATATTTTGGCCAGAAGGTGCTGCCTTTGGTCCGTGAGCTTGAAGCACAACAGGCAACACCTGTGCAGCAAGAAGAAGCTGAGCCCGTATAATCATTCCAATAAATCTCAGCAGACTCACTCCCTCCCTCAAGGCTCGGCTTGGGGGATTTTTTTATGTAATAAAATTGTTGTCTGGCTAGGTTTGAGACCAGCAATTCCTTAAAATTCTGCACTAACGACTTTCCAAGAATTTTAATAATGCAACTGATCTGGTTTCGTCAAGACCTCCGCATTCATGATCATGCCGCGCTTTGGCATGCCACCCAGCAAGGACCCTGTTTTGCTCTCGTGGTTCTCTCTCCCGAACAATGGAAGCTGCATCAGGATGCCCGGATTAAAATCGATTTTTATCTGCGTCGACTCATTATCTTAAAGCAGCAGTTAGCGCAGCTGAATATTCCGTTAATCATTTTAAATGTTCCCTTATGGCAAAACCTGCCTGCCGAAATGCTAAGCCTGTGCCAAAAACTGCAGATTGATACGCTACATGCCAATATTGAAGTGGGCGTGAATGAACTGCAACGTGATGCACAGCTACAGCAGATGCTGGAACAGCAGCAGATCCGGGTCGAGCTGTATCATGATCGCAGCCTGTTTCCACTGACCAGTATCCGTAACCAGTCCAATCAACCCTATCAGGTCTATAACGCATTCAAGAAAAAGTGCTATGAGCGACTGATTCAGAGTATACCGGGCTGTTACCCTGACATTCAGGCTCAAGATCCGCTTGAATTACCAGACCAGCTGACCAGTTTTGATCTGCAAAAATTTGCGGCTGATTATTCTGTCGATCATGCTGCCCAGCTCTGGCCTGCAAAAGATCAAGCTGCCTTTGAGCTGCTCGATGATTTTATCGGGGAGAAAATGGCTCACTATAAAACTGAGCGAGATCTACCTGCAGTCGATGGTACCAGCCGCCTGTCACCATATCTGAATATCGGTATTCTCTCTATCCGTCAATGTATGCAGACCCTGTTTAAGGACGGATATTTCCAGATTGATAATATCGGTCAGCAGACTTGGCTAGATGAACTGCTCTGGCGCGAATTTTATCTGCATACCCTGTTTGATTTTCCCCGTGTATCCAGACATCGGCCTTTTAAGGAAAATACCGATAAAATCCAGTGGCGCAATGCACCGGATAATTTGGCTGCCTGGCAACAAGGACAAACCGGGATTCCAATTGTCGATGCCGGCATGCGGCAAATGCGGGCCACTGGCTGGATGCATAACCGGGTGCGCATGATTACTGCGATGTTTCTATGTAAAAACCTGCTGATTGACTGGCGTCTGGGAGAAAGCTGGTTCATGCAGCATCTGATTGATGGCGATTTGGCAGCGAACAATGGCGGTTGGCAATGGTGTGCCTCGACCGGCATGGATGCCGTACCTTATTTCCGGATTTTTAACCCGGTCAGCCAGTCACAGAAGTTTGACCCGAATGGGGATTACATCCGTCAATGGGTGCCAGAACTGACACATCTGAATGCTAAATCTATTCATGAACCCTATGCTAAAAATCCGGATCTTGCACTGGATTATCCAAAACCGATTGTGGATTTAAAAGCCTCTCGTGTAAGAGCGATTGAAGCGTTTAAGCAAATTTAAAACCAAACTTTTTCATCCCGAATAAAACAGCCTCCGATAAAGAGGCTGTTTTATTTTCAGATCAGGAATAAAAACTCGGATCAGGCACTTTTCCAGTCAGCACCCATTCCCCCACTTCCTGATATTTATAATCGATCGGGTCATGCAAGGTCTGGGTGCGGACATTGCGCCAGAAACGGTCAAGATTGAGCTTGGCCGTGGTGGCCCGCGCACCCATCACCTGGAAAATATTCTGGGTAATATAGAGAGAGGTATTGGTTGCGGCAATTTTGGCTGTGGCAATGGCAACNNGGATTTAACAGCAATTCATCTTCATGAATTTTGACCTGCTCAAAATGGCTGGTACCACTGTCGGTCTGGCGTTGGCCCATATTGTTCCAGTCGCCCAGAAAGCTCACGCCCTCTCGCCAGGTAGGAATCACTCCTATCAGTAATTTTCCTGCTTCGTCATAACCTGAACACAGCAACATATCCGAATCAATCGAACCTGAGCAGAAGCTTTTATCACCATGGAAAATATATTCGTTTTCTGAAACTTTTGTAACTGTGGTGCGATGGTCCAGCGGATTTAGAGTATTACCCCAGAATAGATTATTTTGGGCAGTCTGTTCAAACCACGGGCCATATTGTTCCGATTGGGAAAATAATTGCACGGTCGCAATCAGCAAATGATGAAAGCCATAGACATGCGCCAATGAACTGTCGACTTGGGCAATGGTCTGAATGGTGCTAAAAATGGTCTGCCAATCTGTCTCCTGACCGCCATACTGTTTTGGAATGGACAGGCCAAGCAAGCTACTCTGGCGAATCAGGTCACGTTCGGCTTTGGGATTCCCCCCCTGTTTATCCCGTTCTGCTGCAGTCTGGGCGAAAGTTTCAGCCAGTTGCCGGGCAATCTCTAAGGGCAACTGATCGAGATATGATTGTCGTATATTCATTGTTTTTGGACCTATATTCAGCATGGCTTGAGCTTAGCAGATTGCAGCCCGTCACTATATCCGAAAGCATGCAGAGCTTATTCCCGATATAAAAATACCGGCGGGATGCCGGTATTGGAAAAGCTTAAATTTAAGCGTTATTACGCTGTACCTCTGCAATCAGATGATCCACCACTTGCGGTTCAGCTAGGGTCGAAGTATCTCCGAGACTATCCAGCTCATCGGCTGCAATCTTTCTCAATATCCGGCGCATGATTTTGCCGGAACGGGTTTTCGGCAATGCCGGTGCCCAGTGCAAGGCATCGGGAGTCGCCACTGGCCCGAGAATCTTGCGTACCCAGCTGACCAGTTCTCCACGTAATTGATCTGAACTGGCAACATCAGCCTGTAAGGTCACAAAGGCACAAATTCCCTGACCTTTAATATCATGCGGCATACCGACTACAGCGGCCTCTGCTACCGATTCATGCGCCACCAGTGCACTTTCAATTTCTGCAGTACCTAAACGGTGTCCGGATACATTCAGGACATCATCGACACGACCGGTAATCCAGTAATAACCATCTTTATCGCGACGCGCCCCATCTCCGGTAAAATAAGTACCGGGATAGGTAGAGAAATAAGCTTCAATAAAACGCTCCGGGTCTCCCCAAATGGTACGCATCTGACCCGGCCAGGAGTCTTTAATCACCAGATTGCCCTCAGCTTCGCCTTCCAGTTCCTTGCCATCGGCATCGACAATAGTCGGTTGTACGCCGAAGAAAGGCCGTGTCGCAGAACCTGGTTTTAAATCAGTCGCACCCGGCAATGGTGTAATCATGAAACCGCCTGTTTCGGTCTGCCACCAGGTATCGATGACAGGACAGCGGCTTTCACCGACCACGGTGTAGTACCAGTTCCAGGCTTCCGGATTAATTGGCTCACCGACTGAACCTAAAATTCTCAGGCTGCTACGGTCACTTTCCCGCACAAAAGCATCGCCCTCACGCATCATGGCGCGGATCGCCGTCGGTGCAGTATAGAGAATGGTGACGTTATGCTTGTCGACAATATGTCCAGTACGCGCCCAACTTGGATATTGCGGCACACCTTCAAACATCACGGTGGTGGTACCATTCGAAAGTGGCCCATACAGTACATAGGAATGCCCGGTGATCCAGCCCACATCTGCGGTACACCAGAATACATCATCCTGCTTGATATCAAATGCTTCACGGAAGGTGCAGTTCACATAGGTCAGATAACCGCCAGTGGTATGCATCACGCCCTTAGGCTTGCCGGTGGAACCTGAGGTATACAGGATAAACAGCGGATCTTCGGCATTCATCGGTTCCGGTGGACAGATGTCATTGACTGACATAATTTCCATGTGATACCAGAGATCGCGGCCCTCCTGCATTTCAATCGGGTTGCCGGTGCGATGCACCACCATCACATTCTGGATCGAGTCTGTACCTGCAAGTTTCAGAGCTTCGTCGACATTGGCTTTTAGCGGAATCGGCTTGCCGCCACGCATGCCGGAATCGGCGGTAATCACCATTTTCGCCTGACAGTCTTCAATTCGGCTGGCCAAAGAATCTGGCGAGAAACCGCCAAACACCACGCAATGCACCGCCCCGATCCGGGCACAGGCCAACATGGCAATCGCGGCTTCAGAGACCATCGGCATATACAGCATGACCCGGTCGCCTTTCTGGATGCCATTTTTCTTTAGCACATTGGCGAAACGGCAGGTTTCATCATGCAGCTCGGCAAAGGAAATAATCTTGTGCCGTGAAGGATGATCCCCTTCCCAGATGATGGCCGGTTTATACGGATGTTCTTTCAGGTGCCGATCCAGACAGTTGGCACTGACATTGAGCTGACCATCGGCAAACCATTCGATTTTAAAATCGTCTTTGTTAAAGCTGGTATTTTTGACTTGGGTGAAGGGCTTGATCCAGTCCAGACGTTGCGCCTGTTCTGCCCAAAATTTATCTGGCTGTTCTATAGAATATTGATAACGTTCAAAGTACTGGTCTTCGAGCGTACGTGCTGTTTTTTTAAATTCTTCGGGTACTGGATAGATCTCTTGCATAGGTCACTTCCTTGATTTTGTTCTATCTCATCACGAGAGGTTAATGCTGCGTTGTTGATTGTTTTTTATGCATAATGGCAGTATGGCCTGCTTATTTCAAATCCGGCAATCATGCTTTCGTCGTAGATTATTTATACAAATTCAATCAAAATAAACCACAACTTACAGTACAGAATCTTCTGCGCAAATGTGTATGATCTGTAGCACAGCCCTTAAAAATAAAATTGACCGCTTGTGGTTATTTCATCTGATTTAGCAGGATACGCTTTATGAAATCGCCTGAATCTCCCTACTTTAGCCCGCCTGCGCTGCCTGCATCGGATCATCCCCTGTCGATGAAAGGCCGCTTCGGACGCTTGAGCTTTATTGCCTGGTCGGCATTTCTGTATTTCATTTTTTTATTTGGCAGTATTGCACTGGGTCTCAGTATTGATATTGTGAATATTTCTACCCATTCTCTAGATCCCAACTGGCTGATTTCACTGCAAGGCTTGGCCAGTATCGGTGTACTGGTCATGGTTCTGGCCTATGTGTATTTCGCTTTAGTGGTGACCGTTCGCCGTTTGCATGATATGAACCGCAGTGGCTGGTGGGCGCTATTATTTTTACTGCCGGTAGTAAACATTTTTGTATGGCTTTATATCGTTTTTGGTTCGGGCGATCGCGGCAGTAATCAGTATGGTCCGGCACGGATCACCTTGCTCTGGGAAAAAATTCTGGCCTGGCTGATGATTATCCTGACCCTGCTTAGCCTGTTGGGATCTATCGCTTTATTCAGTTATATGAGCGGTGAAGAACAAACACCTACCCCCACGGAAATGATGCAAAAAACCACCAAATACTTTTAACAACAGCGCCGTTATTTTTAGAAAATATCCACTGGTGACTTCGAGTCCTTATTAATTTTTTGCTGAACATCAGGCAAAATAGGCAAAATTTGAATTGTGGAATTTTTGTGGCAGAGCAAAACAATACCTTAAGCCAGGTAACTGAGGGCACTACGGAGTTGTTACATCAGGCAACTGAAAAAACGACCCAGACCGTGATTGAACATACCGCCAAGTATAATGATGCCTACAGCACCATTGACAAGATCATGGAAGGTTTCTGGGAACGTGTGCCTTATTTCTGTATCGCGCTAATCGTAATTACGATTTTCTGGTTACTCTCCAAAGTCTTCAAGTTTTTTGTACGTAAAACTTTGGAAAACCGTTCTTATACCCGCCAGAATCTGGTATTAGTACTCAACCGTGTCGGTAGTACCTTTATTATTTTCTTTGGTATTCTGATTGGACTGGTGATTGCTGTTCCTGGCTTTACCCCGGGTCAGCTGATGAGTGCCCTCGGAATTGGTTCGGTCGCGATCGGTTTTGCCTTCAAGGATATTTTCCAGAACCTGCTCTCTGGCGTGTTAATTCTGCTCAGTGAACCGTTCAAGATTGGCGANNGCCTATACCCGTCGCCGCTGCGAATTCGTGGTGGGCATCGGCTATGAAGATGACATCCAGAAAGCCAAGGACCTGATCACCGCTATTTTAGATAAAGATCCAACCATCCTGAGCCAGCCAGGCTTTAGTGTCAACGTAACGGCACTGGCTGACTTTTCTATTACCCTAAAAGCTTTCTGGTGGGTCGATACCACTGAAACCGGCACCGGAACTTCAATCAGTGCGGTGCAGGAACGGGTGATTCAGGCTTTTGCCGAGCATAATATTTCGATTCCTTATCCGGTACAGGAAGTCAAAGTCTATCGTGGCGAAGGCAATGAAGAAGCTTCAGCACGTGCTAAACAGTCGACCTAAAACATAAGGAATCACAGTTTCTGTACGAATAATACGGTTGCCCAGACTCACAGCCTGGCAGCCGTTTTTGATGAGTAAATCAACTTCATATGGAATAAATCCACCCTCCGGACCAATAACAATCGTACAGGGATGCTCAATCGCAAACGGCATCGCTTGCTCTGCATAAGGATGTGCCACATAAGCCGGACCATCCGCACTAATCAAACCCGGCAAGATATCTTCAACAAAGGGTTTAAAGCATTTATACAGCTCGATTTTCGGAGCAACCGTATCGCCTGCCTGTTCCAGTCCCAGCTCGATATAATGATTTAACTGCTGTAAAAATGGAGTTTGCCAATAGCTTTTATCGACACGATAGCTATGCAGTAAAATGATTTTTTCAACGCCCAAGGTTACACTGTCCATGATCAGACGGCGCAGCACTTTCGGACGTGGCAAGGCGACGATTAAAGTCACTGGCAATTTTTCTGGAACCGCTTCTTCTTGCAGCGGTTTCAAGCGCACTACTTTTTCAGAGATTTCGACAATTTCCGTCAGGTAACGCTGACCTTCCCGAATTCCGACTTTTAAAGTATCTCCCACTTGAATTTGTAGATGCTGCTGCAGATGTTCCAGTTGCCTAGTTGAGCTAATCGACCAGAATTCAGCTTCGGTTTGACGTGGATCAAGCAGGACGATATTCATAATGATCAAGTTCAAAAAAATAAGAAGTGAAGAGTTAAAAGATGAAAAAAATAAGGTTTCTGACCAGACTATAATTACAATCAGCTATCACGATTGGTGGCAGGGATGCCACCCGTATCACTGAGGGATAAGGACATCCCTTCAGTGATACAAAAGATTTTTGCTACTTTTCATCTCTGAAAAGTAGGTATCCCCTACGAATGAATATTTCGATCAAACATGATAAATGAGGGAATGACCAAAAATTATAAATACTGATCAATCACCTGAATATGCTTGGCAAGCGATCCCGTATTTAACTGCATAATTTGCTGCGCTGCCGCATTCAAGTTTTCCGCCTTGAGCGGATCTTGCAAAAGTTCCAGTAATACCTCTGCAGCCTGCTGGGCATCCTGTACTACTGCGACTGCGTCTGCCTGAACAAACTCATCCACGATGGTCTGAAAATTAAAATAGTTTTTGCCTAAAACAGTCGGCACATTCAACGCAATCGGCTCCAGAATATTATGTCCACCACCTGGCTCATTTAAAGAACCACCGACATAACAGGCCTGGCTCAAAGCATACCAGAGCCACATTTCACCCATCGAATCGGCCAGATAAACCTGGGTATCTGCTTCGATACGTTGCCCTAGACTACGACGCTGGATTTTTAATCCCAAAGACTGTGCGGCCTGAAATACCTCATCAAAACGTTCCGGATGACGCGGCACTACAATACAGACCAACTTGGGATCAGCCTCTAAAGCAACTTTTAAAGTACTCAGAATTTCTTTTTCTTCAGGAGCATGAGTACTGGCCAATGTGATAACTTTACGACCTGATAACTGCCACTCCTGTTTCAACTGACCTGCCTGCTGGATAAATTGCTCGGGTGCAGTAATATCAAATTTGATATTGCCCAAAACCTGTGTTTTTTCGGCTACGATTCCCAACTGGATATAACGTTGCTGGGTGGCAATGTCCTGTGCCAAAAGCTGGGTTAACTGCTGTAGCATGCCTCTAGTCAGACCTTTGACCTTGGCATAGCCTTTGGCAGATTTTTCAGACAGACGCGCATTCAACAATACACTTGGTACATTGAACTGAGGTGCCTGCTCCAGCAGATTCGGCCAAAGTTCGGTTTCCATGAGCAATAAAAGTTTCGGCTGATATTTTTGATAAAACTTATAAATTAAAGTTTTCTGGTCAGCAGGCAAATACACGGCCTGAAATAAGTCTAAGTAAGGTGGTTTTAAGAAGAGGGATTTAGCGCGTGCCTGACCGGTTTTGGTGGTATTGGTGACCAACACCGGATGGCCAAGTTTTAAATAATGTTCAATTAACGGTTGAGCCGCATTGGTTTCACCCACCGACACTACATGAAACCAGATGGCATGCAGGTTTTTGGGTGGCTGAAACGGGCCGAAACGTTCTGTCAGTTCTTGTTGTAATTGTTCAGGATCGGTCGCACGTTTACGGATACGCGATTGATATAAGGGTTTAACCAGCGCCAAGGCTGCGTTATACCAAAATGGAGTGGCCACATTGCGCCCCTGTCCAAAGATTCAATGGGCAGAATATAGCAGAGCCACATCAACATGTTAATCAATGTGGCTCATTTTTAGATTATTCTACTGTAGTTAAAGCTTCTGCTTCAGCCAATGTCGGATAATCAATATAGCCTTCCGCGACATTGGTTCCGATCATATTTTCCAGCTTCAGTTCATTCAGCGGCGCATCTTCGAGCAGACGTTCGTATAGATCCGGATTGGCAATATACGCCTTACCAAAAGCCACCGCATCAGCCTTGCCTGAAGCCAGTAATTCAATGGCATCTTCACGACTTAGTTGCATATTGGCAATATAAGGCACTCCATTTGAGCGCTGTTTCATATATTCAGAAATACTGTCTTCTGCCAGATATTCACGGGTAAAGAAGAAGGCAATCTTGCGCTTACCCAGCTGCTCCATGGCATAGCCAAATGTTTCACGTGGATCATTGTCGCCCATGTCATGGTCATCACAACGCGGCGCAAAATGCACCCCTACACGATCTGCGCCCCATACTTCAATCAGTGCATCAGTTGCTTCTAGCAGGAAACGTGTACGATTTTCCACTGAACCGCCGTATTCATCTTCACGCTGATTGGTTTTGCTTTGCAAGAACTGGTCAATCAGATAACCATTGGCAGCATGTAATTCAACACCATCAAAACCGGCTTCTTTAGCACGAATCGCGGCTTGCTTATATTGCTCGGTAATGGCATGAATTTCCGAAATTTCCAGCGGACGCGGCAACACATAAGGACGTTTTGGACGTAACAAGCTGACATGACCCGCCTGTTGTACTGCACTTGCAGAGACTGGTGTTTCACCATTTAACAGATCCGGATGCGATACACGACCAACATGCCAAAGCTGGGCAACAATCAGACCGCCCTTCTCATGAACCGCTTGAGTAACCTTTTTCCAGCCTTCGACCTGAGCATCGGTAAACAATCCTGGAGTATTTAAATAGCCATTGGCTTCTTCAGAAATCACTGTGGCTTCAGAAATAATCAGGCCAGCACTTGCACGTTGCGCATAGTACTCAACCATCATTGGGGTTGGAACGCGATCAGCAGTTGCGCGGTTACGGGTAAGCGGCGCCATGATGACACGGTTTTTAAGCTCTAACGCACCGAGCGTTAAAGGAGAATTTAATTCAGCCATCGTTACTCCCACCTGTTAAAGGTGTTGTTGTAGGTGTTCGATAAATTGNNTGATTGGACATGGTGGACTGGGAAACCTGGCCCAAACGTTCAATTTGACCTGCACAGACCCCACGTTGAAAGCCACCACACTCTTCCGCAGACAGATATTGCTCCGGAGATTTTAACCACTCCAGAATTTGTCGACGGGTCGGATTGGCTAAGGCTTTAAAAATTAGATCAAGGTCCATAGGCACATCACAATCAGTGGCGCAACGAAACTTTATTCAGCATCTGCGGCCATTATATCGTATTTTTTCGATTTATATATCGAANNTTTTAAACGATTTCTTACAGGCCCTGTTTCAGGCTTGCTTCGATAAATTTGTCCAGATCACCGTCCAGAACTGCGCCAGTATTGGAATTTTCCACACCTGTACGCAAATCCTTAATACGTGAATCATCCAGGACATAAGAACGGATCTGACTACCCCACCCAATGTCAGACTTGGAATCTTCCAGTGCTTGTGCCGCTTCGTTACGTTTGCTCATCTCGAGCTCATAAAGTTTGGCACGTAACTGCTTCCAGGCGTGGTCACGGTTGGCATGTTGTGAACGCTGGTTCTGACAGGCCACCACAATTCCGGTCGGTGCATGGGTTAAACGCACGGCAGAATCTGTTTTGTTAATATGCTGACCACCCGCCCCTGATGCACGATAAGTATCGGTACGAACATCGGACGGATTGATTTCAATTTCGATATTGTCATCAACTTCCGGTGACACAAACACGGCAGAGAACGAGGTATGACGACGGTTGCCCGAGTCAAAGGGGGACTTACGCACTAAACGGTGTACACCAGATTCGGTACGTAACCAGCCATAGGCGTACTCACCTTCCACACGAATCGTCGCAGATTTAATCCCGGCAACATCCCCATCAGATTCTTCCATCACTTCTGCTTTAAAGCCATGACGTTCAATCCAGCGTAGATACATACGTAGCAACATAGACGCCCAGTCCTGTGCTTCTGTACCGCCTGAACCAGCTTGAATTTCCAGATAGCAAGGATTTGGATCCATCGGATTATTGAACATACGGCGGAATTCAAGCTTGGCCAGTTCTTCTTCAGCCGTGCTCAGTTCAGCCTGTACATCTTCTAGCAAGCTTTCATCATCCGCTTCAACCGCCAGATCAAGCAAAGCCTGTGCATCTTCAAGCTGGGTACTTAAGCGATCCAGCACATTTAATACATTTTCAAGCTCGCCTTTCTCTTTGGCCATCGCTTGGGCACGACTCTGGTCATTCCAGATGGTTGGATCTTCTAATTCACGCAGGACTTCTTCTAAACGCTCTTTTTTCAGATCGTAGTCAAAGATACCCCCGTAGTGTTTGACCACGTTCGTTTAAGTCTTTTAATTGGTTTAGATACGGATTAATTTCCACGTGAATTACTCTCAATCAAAATTAGGCACAAAATTCTTAGCCCGATATTATAGCACAGTCTATTTCCGCTATTTTAACGATCCATTCAGTCTAAGGCTCGAATGTCTTGAGCATTTAGACCTGTATTTCCCTCATCCAATTTTCAACATCTCATAGACTCTTTTGCGTCTTTTTATCCGAAATTTTTATCGGCTTTTTAGCCCCGTTTTATGACCGAAATATAATTTTGCAATTGATTTTATAATTTAGGATTTCTTATTGTTCTGTATAAAAAATCAGCGAATTCAATAGATTCCACAATATCTACACACTTTTAATAAAACACTACATTATAAATTTAATTTTATTATTCAGTCACTTGTTCAGCAAAAATTACACAAGATTACGCTATTCACATTACTGTAACTTTCCTTTGATTGACGATCTTTGGAATTGCTCTAGACTGAAAGTTGTAACAAAAAGTGTAATGTTTTTAACTCACGATTTGAGGGGTAGTAACCATGAAAAAATTAGCGATTGCTTCGGCACTACTTTCAGCAATAGCAATGACTGGTACAGCAGCACATGCTTACCAAGCAGAAATTGGTGCATCAGCAGGAGTGGTTGATCCTGACAACGGTGGAACTAGCGGTTCTTTCGGCGTTGATGGTACATATTACTTCAATCCAGTTCAAACACGTAATGCACCATTAGCAGAAGCAGCATTCCTTGATCGTGCTAGCAACGTGAGTGCGCAATATCAATATAATGAAATTGGTGATTCTGAAGCGCATCGTTATGGCGTAGGTGCAGAGTACTTCGTACCGAATTCTGACTTCTACTTAAGCGGTAACGTCAATGGTCATGATCTGCAAGACAATGATGATCTAGAAAATGATTTAACCACCTATGCAGCTGAAGTTGGTTATCTGCCAGCACCAGGTCTATTGATTGCGGCTGGTGTGAAAGGTTGGGATAACGACAATGATGATGGCGTAGATCCAACACTTCGTGCTAAATATGTGACGACATTAAGCAATGGTAAAGATATCAACCTGGAAGCAGGTGCAGCGTTTGGTGATCTAGATGAATACAATCTGGCAGCAGATTATTTCATCGACAAAACCTTGAGTGTCGGTGCTGATTATCACAATAATGATATTACCGACAAGAGCGAATTTGGTATCAATGCACGTAAGTTCATTAACCAGCAAGTGAGCTTAGAAGGCCGTGTCGGCTTTGGCGAACAGTTTAACAATGACTACAATACCTTTGGTGTAGCAGCGAAGTACCGCTTCTAATCTAAAACCAAAAGTTAGTCATGCATAGAAACCCATCCTCGGATGGGTTTTTTTTATTGCACTCTTAACAAGCATTTAGGTATTTTTTGCACATTGACGGGGCGAATATAAACTGTACAATTTGTTACAACTGTTCATCAAACAGTCATATTTTTATAACAAAGAGAGAAACCTAAATGCTTAAGAAACTTGCTCTTGCTACAGCGCTTCTTGCTGGCCTGGGAACTGCACATGCTTACCAAACTGAAGTTAATGTTGGGTATGAAAATACAGATTTTGAAAATAATCTAGGTGGGTTTGAACTTGATTCTGATGGAGATTTATTTTTTGTTAACGGTAAATACTATTTAAATAACGTAAATACTAAAAATGCTCCTCTAGCTGAAGCTGCATTTTTAAATAAAGCTAGCAATATTGGCTTAGGATATGTTAACGCTCAAAATGAATTGAGCGAGACTGGTGTTAATGCAGAAGAAGAATTTGAGATCATTGGCATCAATGGTGAATTCTTTATTCCTAACTCTCAATTTTATATCGCTGGTAGTTTAAACCAAGTAGATTATACAGTTAGTGCACGTGCTCCTGAATTAACTTATGAAGAATCTGATGACACTACTGGCTATTCTTTAGAAGCGGGTTATTTACCAGTTAATGGATTATTATTGGCTCTAGGAGTTGCTAAAGAAAGTGTAGATCCTACGCTTGCTTCTAAAATTGGATTTGCTAGCACCCTTGGTTACGGTGTAGCTGTGGGTGAAGACAGCGCTGTTTCTTTGCGAGCTAAATATGTGACTCAAATTGGTAATCATTTTACTAATTTTGAGGGAGTAACATATTTCGGTGATGAAACTGCTTACCGCTTAGCTGCTGATCTTTATATTGATCCTACAGTGAGCGTTGGTGCTTCTTTTGCTGACTCTACTGCTGATGAATCAGATACCATTTTTAGTATTCGTGCTCAAAAATTCTTTACCCCTGCAATTGCAGCTGGCGTGAACTACACAACTACTGACGGTGCTGACTCTTTCGGTATTAACGGTACTTTCCGCTTCTAATCTCTCCGATTAAAAGCAAAAAAACCGCTCACTCGAGC